>CAZOEZ010000011.1:0-32921 GCA_964578995.1 uncultured archaeon | reverse complement strand
CATTATTACTTAGACGTTTTCCGTCTTGATGAGAATGATGAATGGGAGTGGATAGATAACCAAGCGATCTATGATATATATATCACAGGATCAAATGATAATGAGGACATTCACTTTGAGTGGACCGCTGAGGAAGATGGAACTTATCGTTTCGAAGTTTGGATGGAGGATGAATATTGGAATGGGGAAGACTGGGATGGTTTCGAAGTAGAGATAAATCTCAACAGTGCCCCAGTAATTCATGGAATAAGTACAGAAACAGGACTTATTCTTGAAGGTCAACTATTCAATTTCGAGGCAGATGTAACTGATGAAGATGAAGACGTTCTTGAATACAGTTGGGACATGGGAGATGGAAATATCAGAGATGATGAAGACTTCTTCTATGCTTACCAAGACGACGGTGAACAGTCGGTAACTCTTACTGTATCTGATGGAGAGCATGTAGTCGAAAAAACATTCACTTTCTCAGTACGTAATGTAGCACCATCTCTTGAATTATCTTACGACAGTTTCGGTCAAGAAGGACAAACACTGGATTTCAATTCTCAAACGAATGATGTTTCTGAGGATACAGTCACAGTAACTTGGACTTTCCCAGATGGTACACAAGTCGATGGTAACTTTGTACAATACACATTTATTGATGATGGAGATTTCTCAATTAGAGTTTCTGCAGCCGATGAAGATGGTGGTGAAGTAACACAAGATATTGTTGTAACTATTGAGAATGTAGCACCAACGTTTACTGAGTTTTTAATGCCAAGTTCAGCTCAAGAAGGTGAAACATTAGAATTCAGTATAGATGCTATGGATCCCGGAGATGACGTAATTATCTTCCATATAGACTTCGGTGACGGAACTTCGCCATTGATTACACAAGACGGTGGAAATATAACGCATAGATTTGCAGAGGGCGATACATTCACACTCATAATCTGTGCAAAAGATGAAGATGGTGGAGAAAATTGTAGACAGGAAATACTTCCAGTATCACTCTTACAACAATTAGAAGATGAAGGTCTATTGCCAGGATTCAACCTCTTAGCAGCAATATCAGCACTTGGTATTATTGGAATGTTAAGACGTAGAACGCACTAAGTAGTTTAATGGCATATGGAGTTATGGGGACATGATTCCCAGACTCCCTACCACTTGCGAAGGAGTTGACAAACTACTAGCAGGCGGAATAGAACAAGGAACAGTATCCCTTGTTTACGGTGAAGCTGGGACTGGAAAGACAAGTATGGCCTTACAATTGTCACGTGAGGCGATTAAATCTTATCCAGACCATGCAGTGTTGTTTGTAGATACAGAAGGTCTATCGCTTGAAAGGATGGCACAGATATTCGGAGATTGTGATAATTCCAAATTTTTGATGATTAGACCATCAAGTCTTAGCGATTTACATCAAACATTAACTAGCAAGTTAGAACAACATGACAAAATTTCGTTGATTGTTGTTGATACCATTAACGCTTACGTTAGACTTTCTTATATGAAAAACAAAGAGATTTCCTCTCGTCAATTTTTAGAAATGACTTCGATTCTCCAACCTTTAGCTGAAAAAGGCGATTATCCTGTATTAATTACAGCACAAGTTTACGAAAAGGATGGAGAAATAGGGCCTTATTTTGGCAAATCTCTAATGCATCTTTCTAAAACTATAATTCATTTGGAAAAGACAAAGAAACCAGGATTGCGCCATATTCGTCTTAAGAAACATAGGTCACTTCCCGAGGAATCGGTAGAAGATTTTGTACTAACTGGTAATGGTATAGAGTAAACTCAACTCTTTAATTGTCCCACTATTCCCCCATTCTATGTCCGATTATGACGAATTCATAAGCAGAGTTAAGGAACTAAGTTTGGTTGGCAGTTTAGCAGGACTAATGGGTTGGGATCAAGAGACAATGATGCCTCCCAAAGGCGGGCAACTTCGTTCAGATATGATGGCGTTTCTGTCTAAACAAGCCCATTCTAGGATAACAGATCCCGAAATGGGAAGATTGCTGGATTCTTTGAAATCCCAGAAACTATCTGACGAGCAGGCAGCCAACGTTAGAGAGGTTAGTCGTACCTATGAAAAGGCCACCAAGCTCCCTGAAGAATTGGTCGAAGAAAAGGCACGTCACAAGTCTCAGGCACAGCAGATTTGGCAGGAGGCTAGGGCCGAGAACGATTTTAAGAAATTCCAACCGTCTCTTGAAAAGACCGTTGAATTGACTTGCAAGACTGCAGAATATTATGGATATGAAGACAACATCTATGATGCACTTTTGGATATTTATGAACCTGGAATGACGGTAGCACAATTAGATCCCTTATTTGCAGGCCTTAGGGAAGCTATAGTCCCACTTGTCAAGGCCGTTGGTGAGAGCAAGAATCAACCTGATTTGAGTTTTCTCGACATTGGTAAATTTTCAGAAGAAAAACAGCGTGAATTCTCTTTGAAAGTAGCTGAGAGTATAGGCTTCGATTTCGATGCTGGAAGAATGGATACTTCCACCCATCCCTTCTGTTCTGGTGCCGGACCAAACGATGTTCGTTTTACAACAAGATATGATGATGAATTCCCATTTGGTTGTCTGTATGGTGTTATGCATGAAACAGGCCATGGAACCTACGAACAGGGTCTTTTGCAGGAGCATGAGGGCACACCTATGGGTAAGGCCGTATCTTTAGGAGTACACGAATCACAGTCTAGAATGTGGGAAAATATGGTTGGCCGAAGCCATGGATTCTGGCAGTACTATATTGAAGAATTCAAATCATGTTTCAATCATTTGCCTTCAGATTTGAGTGTTGATACTTTGCACCGAGCAGTAAACACAGTCGAACCATCATTAATCCGTGTTGAATCAGATGAGGCAACCTACAATCTACACATAATGGTTAGATATGAAATCGAAAAGCAATTAGTTAACGGAAATATTAAGGTAGGAGATTTACCCGAGTTCTGGAACAGCAAAATGGAGGAATATCTTGGAGTTACACCACCGAATGATACCAAGGGAGTACTGCAAGACATTCACTGGTCTATGGGCGCTATTGGATACTTTCCAACTTACACGCTTGGAAATTTGTATGCAGCCCAACTTTATGCAGCAGCATTAGCAGATGATCCTAGTATTCCTGAAAAGATAGCAGAAGGCCAATTCACAGTATTATTGGACTGGATGCGAAGTCATATTCATGTTCACGGTTCGAAATTACTACCAGCAGATCTGATGACTCAAGCTACTGGAAAGGAACCAAGCAGTGATGACTTTGTAAAATATTTACAATCAAAATATACTAAAATTTACGGGCTTTAATCTGGTAGCCCCGCTCGGATTCGAACCGAGGTCTCAGGCTCCAAAGGCCTGAATGATGGACCGCTACACTACGGGGCTATGTTTGTCCAAAGAATGTAGTCTTTAGGATTGTTCCTGCGGTAAACAACTAATTAATAAAGGTCTCCCAGTGTCTAAAATAGTTATGACGGCAGCCGATAGGTTCATGAAAAAGATAAGTGATTTCTATGATGAACTAGGTTTTCCTGTTGCTTGGGAAGACGGAGGCAAAGAAAGACAGTTAGAAATATCATTGAAATCTGAATCAGGTTATTTTGTTACTGCAACTCTACAAGCCGACGGTAATGATATCATAATCAGAGATGTGTGGGGAAATGCTCAAAAGATAAAAGCAACCCGTGGCAATCTTGAACTGATTAAGAGTTGGTCTGAAGAACGTTAGTCTGGTAATCGGCTCATACTTTTACTTCCAGGCCTTGATACAATATCTAAATTTACAACAGTATCATTTTCAAATTCAAAGACCCAAGGTTCACACCATCCAATTTCAGTTTTCAATATTTGTTCAGGAGAATAATTTTGTAAATTCATTACAATCGCTCTAATACTATTTCCATGGGCACTAACTAAAATATTTTTACCGTTTGAGACAAGGGGCATAATTTCATTTTTTAGGTATGGAATGACACGATCAGCAGTATCCTTTAGTGATTCACCACCAGGTGGTGGAGTGTCAAAACTTCTTCTCCATATGTGTACCTGTTCTTCACCAAACTTTTCCGCTGCTTCAACTTTGTTTTGTCCAATCAAGTCACCGTAATCTCTTTCGTTTAGAGCCATATTTTCTATAATTGGAATATTTTTTTGATCGATTCCTTCTAAAATGATACTCAAGGTATTCTTTGCTCTAATTAAATCAGAAGTGAAAGCCATGTCAAATTTGTAGTCCATTAACAAATTTACCGCTTCTTTAGCTTCGTCACGACCTTGTTGATTTAGGTCTACATCCTTCCAACCTGTAAATCGATTTTGGTCATTATAGACTGATAATCCATGCCTCACCAAAACTAGTTTTGCGTTAGCCATTTCTACCACCTTTCAAACCGAAAGAATAACGTGATGGTTCTCTCCATCTGTGCCCTGTTAGATATCCACACACTCTGCATTTAAATCCAATAGCAACCTTACCTCCATACAGCGTAGCGTTATGGACTTTCTTTAGCGGGGAAGTGCAAACTGGGCATGGCTGTCCAGGAGACGCAAATTCACCACGGTGATGATGATGTCCGCTTTGATCTTCTCCAGGCCTTATCCTCCTCCATCTTTTAACTACAGGATCATACCCTAATCCTTGTTTTTTGAAATCACTTTCATCAGCTTCCGGTGCTGCACCAACGGATCTGGTTCTAATTCCAATTTTTATTTTTTTTGAAAGGATTGCAGTAATCCGCATTCTTTCAGCAGACAAACGATAAGCCTTATCTTTTTGTTTCAATTTTTTTAAAACATTGCGATGCATTTTAGTTTGTGTATCTATAGAACCGCGTTCTTTTAGGACTTCCAATACCGCCTCAATAATTATTTTCTTGGTGGGCTTTCGATAGTCCATAATATCACAATGAACACATAGGTTAAAGGCTGTTGGAGACAATAGTAATTTTTATTAGCCCATTACAACAGTAGGTATACAACCGGAGGTTGATATGTCAGTTGAAGAAGTCGATGAATTATTTTATTTGTTGGAGAATCCAACTAGACGTAGAATCCTTCAATTATTGTCAGTAGAGCGATTGTATCCTCTAAAAATGCACAAGCAATTGTCACGTGAAATAGATGTTACACAACAAGCTATCGTAAAACATCTTAAAATTCTTGAAGAACACGGTCTTGTTGAATCTCAGGATGAGCCTAGCAATAGAGGCCCTAATCGTAGAGTTTATACTGCATCAAGAGAAATATCACTTCATATTGATGTAGGTCCTTCAACTTACAAACAGAAAGCCGAAACCGATTTTGATATTTCTACTTTATCCTCACAAAATAAGCGTGTTCTAGATGCAATTGAAGAATCACGTCATATGGATTCAAAAGCACGAATGGATCTTTTATCTAGAGTTTCAGAAGATTTGCGAAAATCAGTGGATGATGTTGAAGATGAGAGACGTAGTCTAATGGCCCTTATGGGTGAATTAAACCGAGAAATTACATCTACTGCACAAAGGGCTGAGTGTGATTATCAAGAAAGAAGGTTATTGCATCATATACTACACAATAAGGATTACACTATAGAAAGTGCTGCAGCTTCGTTAAGTCTACGTGAACCAGAGGTAAGAGCAATCCTCGAAAGCTTGCAAAATCGGGGTTTGACTAGGTAGTACACGTATTCTTAAATAGAATACCAAAATCACTTTGTAAGTTCATATGTATTCGCTACGAAATAGCTTGGTTTTAGCAATTGCAATTTGTGTATTCTTACCATTATCACAGGCTGAAGACAATGTATATCGTGTAGAAGGAATTCCTGATGATTTACATTACGAAACAGCAAAGGTATATCAGATAGATTTAACTGCAAATAATTATTCAGCTATAGTATCAGTTACAATTACCATAAGTAATGGAACATTGAGCGAAACTGAAGAGTTCACTCCTGATGTAAAGAGTTTAGAATTAGGCAGTAGTGATGCTGGCTGGACATTTTATTGGGAAGCTCCATCAGAATCATTTGAATTAGGAGAGGGTGAAGCAATATTATCTATTGTTTTCAAAGAGGAGGACGGATCAGTCTGGTCTTCATTTGATTCAGTTTTACGACCACCAGAAATACATGAAGAAGATGAATCAGCAGTCCCTGATTGGGCTTTATCTTTAGCTTGGACTGGTGTTAGTATAACTGTTCTTCTAACAGTAATTGGAGCATTTGTTTTACGCCGAGACCGTTTGACGTAAGGTATATATGCTATCTCAGAGGTAACTTGTCAGACTTCGGTCAGAGGATTGATTCATGAAACGCAGAATTGTTAACGATGAGGAAGCCGTATCTCCGGTAATTGCAGTTATCTTGATGGTAGCTATCACGGTCGTAATGGCCGCTGTTCTTTACGCTTGGGTATCTGGATGGGGTTTACAACCAAAGAATTCACCAACTGGTAGTATGATGGCTAGTGAAGATGGCGCTGGCGTTTGGGATGTTCAGATAATCAAAATGAATCCTCAAGCATCTATCAATTCCGTACACTGGTATTTGATGGACATTCAGGGTCTTACAGTAGCTGAGGGAGTAGTTACAGACATATATGGCTACAAACAAGGCGAGGGTAAATCCATAATTTACATAGATAATGATTACAATGCTAAAGTGAGCCCAGGAGATATCTTTAGATGTTATTCAGGTGAAGGTGATTTATTAGAGTCACATTCATCTTTGGAGGATTTCTCTTTCCGTATAAAATTCGATCCTACTGGTGACACAATCGGCTACGACGTTGATTTCAGCAGTTAAACAGTTAGAATTGACGTAAGGTATATATGCTATCCCAGTAGTCCAGTAGTCTGACTTCGGTCAGAGGACACAACTATGAAACGCAGAATAGTAAACGATGAGCAGGCAGTTTCACCTGTAATTGCAGTTATCTTGATGGTAGCTATTACAGTCGTTCTGGCTGCAGTATTGTACGTTTGGGCAAGCAGTTTCCTTGGTGGTACAACCAAGAACGCACCAACCGGCAGTATGATAGCAAGCGAAGACGGAAGCGGTGACTGGACAATTCAGATTGTCAAGATCAACCCACAAGTTTCCGTAAACTCTGTACACTGGTATTTACTAGATGAACAGCAAAACACTAAGACTGACGGCTTAGTCTCCGATGTTTACGGCTATTACGAAGGACAAGGTAAAGCAGTAATATTCGTTGACAACGACTTCAATGGTAAGTTGAGCCCAGGTGACAAATTTGAAGTTCACCCAGGTGAAGCAGACTCAGACTTGGCATCAGTTAATGATGTCACAGACTATGCATTCCGTTTGAAGTTCGAGCCTAACGGTGATGTAATCGGTTACGATATAAGTCTACAAGCATAGATTTAGTCACCGAAAATAGAGTGGGGACTATGTCCCCGCTCGAAGGTAATCTGGGGGTTTCGACCCCCGTTTACCAAACATTTTTTTAATCTAACCAGGGAACTCTTTGTACTGGTTGAGCTCCATCCATTAATTTGGAATGAACTTTAGCTTCGGGCAGTAATTCCAGTACAACTTCTTCAATATTGGAATGTCTTGGCGGTTTTCCAACTTCTAGTCTTTCACCACCCATTGCTGCGTCTGGATATTTTTTTAGAAAATCGATTGCACCATCATCCCAAGGGGCAGGACCTTTGTGCGGGACAATGCTTGGTAATTCTGTAGTTGATGTTTCAAGTACGATAAAACAGTCATTACCCAAATTTGCGTTCCAAGCAATAGGTTCAAAATCAGAGATTGCGTTGTAAATTTTTCTTCCTTGTTTTTGTAACCAAGGTAATACAGTTTCTTCACTGCCCTTAGGGCGTGGAAGAATTATAGTGGTTATGCACCCCTTTGAATTTCGTATCTTTATCTTTGGGAAGAAAAAATCGATTGTTGGTTTTTGCAAAAATGCTTTAGAGGCTAATATCGCCGCTCCCAAACCTTTCAATGTAACTCCTGCAGCAACATTTCTCATGGGGTCTACTGGATCAGATAGCATTATTGCAGAATCTGGTGCACCTTCTACTTTCTCTAAAACTACTGGTGGTTTCCATTGCGATAGTTGGTTTACTAATTCCTTGAACCCTCCATATCTAATACACAAAATCTCAACTAAATAACCTGAGAATCCACCTATAGCTGCATTGGCACCATAAGCACCCGCGCCTTTCAAAAATTGTTTTGATAGACGAACATCATCTTCTTTACCAGATAAATTTTCGTTGACCCATTGAGTATGAAAAGGTGTTCGGTCAACAGCAGATATTGGTTTTGAAGAATCATTTATAGAATAACATGGAACGACATCTACTCCTATTCCTTCAATTTCACCTCTGAGGTATGGATGCTGTGCATAAAGTTCCTTTCCTTCAGGCAAAATCTTACGTGCAATATCAAGTCCATTTTCTTTTAAATCAATTTCAGTGTCAAATTTGATAAATAAATCAATATCAGCACTCTTCAGATTGGTTCCTTTTGCGACAGATCCAACAATTAAAGCTTCAAAATTAGAACCATTTATGGCATTGACTTTATCAATAAGATTCTGCGAAAGCGAATCTATTTTTTTGCTTTCATTTTCGTCTGGTCGTATTTTTTCCAAGACCTCTTTGAGTATCTGATTCACTTTTCTTCATTAGACGGGTCGAATTTACCTTTATGCCAAGCCTTTGTCCTCTCTTTTTGGGCTCTTTTCTTCAAAGTTTCAATATCATCTTTTACAGGAAGTAAGATAGGTGCTAGGAAAGCTATGATTCCTAATATTAATGATATAATTCCAAGTAATATATTTTTTCCTGTCGTGATTGCTTCTAGGAAAAAACTCACTGCAACCAAAGAAAAAATGGTTGTAATCCAAATTATTTTGCGATAACTACTCTCACTGAAAAAATATTTATCCCCTTCATCTGGAATTTCTACAGAGAAGTTCGCCTCAGGTATTTCTATAGCTTCGCTATCTATTCTCGGTCTTTCTAGATTTCTTTTTCTTAGATACCATGTTGCTATTATTCCGCCTACCAAGAAAGAGATTTGACCATATCCAGGGTCTCCAGCTTCAGTTGCAGCCCATATAGCATACAAAACAGCTAACCATATAGCCACAATAATAGAATAATATAGATTCATTTAATTGCAGAGATTAGACTCTAGCTTCCATAGTAATGGCTTCAACAGGGCAAGCGAAAGCACACAATGTACAGCCCGTACAAGTATCATCAAGGATAAGCGCTTTTTTAGATTCAAATTGTGATGTTCTAGCTTGTAAATCCCATGAAATCATATCAATGGAAGCAAAGTTACAGAAATAAACACACTGAGTACAACCAATACATTTTTCATTATCTACTAGAGCCATGTACTCTTTTCCTCTTAGTAAAGAATCCAAAGTTTGTTTTCTCAAATCTTTGAACATATCTTTTGCCTTTTCAATACCAGTTGTTGGTAATTCTTCTTTGTCTAAAACATCTTTTGTTTTCTTCAACCATTTATTTGGTTTGTGGAAAAATAAGGAAGTTGTTTCGGCAGTTGTTACTGCAGTTTCGCTAACAGTATCATTGACTGAAGAAGGATTCTCTTCTTTTTCTTCAACTGTTTCAGCAGGACTAGTATCTGAGCCAATATCTGCAGGATCAGTAATCAAAACAGCAGTTACAGGACATACTTCTTCACATGCTCTGCAGATAATACAATCAGGTTCACGAGACATGATTGCTTTCTTGTCAGAAGCTGGATGATTTGGAGTATCTAACCAATCATAAACATCGACTGGGCATGCTTCAATGCATGCGCCATCTGCAACACAAATATCAAAATCAACGGCAACAACACTCCCCCAGATTCCCAGTTTATCAGTTCCTACACCACCATAAGATTTCGCATCTTTGGCCCAAATTTGGATTGGTTCATCATCACCGTCATGGGTCCCAACTTTTGCATATGTAGTCAAAAAATTCTTATCAATCTCAGTCACTACTTTTCGTCCTCCAAACAAGCAACTAAGAACTGCATTAAGTCCATCATTTCATAGTCGTGATGATGACCTTCTTCTGGATTCATTCTTTCTTCGTTCAACATACATTGCATGTGCATGTAACATTTAGGACATCCTCCTAACATTAAATCGATACCAGCATCTGTTCCTTGGTCCAATCGCTTTCTACGTACAGCTTTGGTAGCATCATTACAATACATCATAGATGAAACACCACAACATAATGCACGTTCTTTGTTATTCTCTAATTCTACCATAGTGGCACCATCAACAAGTTGTATCAAATCTCTTGGAGCCTGATATTCTCCCATCATTCTTCCTAAACGGCAAGGATCATGGTAAGCTACTGTCACACCTTCTGGTGCTTTGAATTTCAACCCTCTTCCTTGTAAAGTTTGAGTAATGTGCTCAACTTTAATTCCTAAAGTTCCAGGGAGATCATAATCAACCGCAAAAGTTCGATAACATTCTGCGCATGAACATGTAATAATTTTAATTCCCGATTCCTTTAATCTTCTCATATTATGTTCTTTCAGAGAATCGAACACCTCAAGTTGTCCTTGCCACAATTGGTCATGCCCTGAACATTTGAATATGTTCATATCCAAAATTAGAGGATCAATATCTGCATAATTCAACAATTTGATTGAAGCTGCAGCTATAGATGCATGGTCGGCGTCTCCTTTATTCAGATGTGTAAATTTAACTTCAACATCCATAAAGTCAACACAACCAGGGAAGTATCCATATTCATGTGGTCTTTCTGGTTTCCAAGGTTCTTTTTCTTCATTCATTGCATCTTCTACAATTAATCTCTCAAAGAGAGGGTGCGGAATAGTTCTTGCATAGGGTTTTGTTCGGCTCATGATGACGCTCCTGATGTTGTAAGGGCTCTTTGTTCTAAAACATAATCAACATATTCTATATTTTGAGGGCAAACAGCAGTACACATACCGCAAGTGATACAAGACCACATTGCCACACCATCGTGTTCATTTTGGAATGTGTTATAAATTATGTTGAGTTCATGTTCTCCTTCCATATCTCGGACAGGACAAATATCGTCACAAAGACCACATTGATAACAACGGTTTAATTTGAATTCATAAATTCGTTGCATTCTTCGATCTTTGATTCCATCTATATAGAGGCCAAATCTTTCCTCATCCGTAAGAGGTTTGGCACCTTCAGACCTCCTTCTATCCAAAAAGATATATGTAATCAATGCACAAGCGATAGGACCCCACAGAGTTAGCTGTGAAAGAACATCTGTATTAATCTGAGGATAATACAATGCAATATTAGCATTTATTGAGAAAACAGATAGCATTACCACTAGCGCTAATCCATACACTCCAATAGCAGCTCTTACAGGATCTTCAATCGGTCGCCGCTCATGTCCTCTGTTAACTACGTCACCATATTGAGGATCTATAAGGGCCCCAATGGCTCTATCTAGGAATGGAACGGCTACAACAAGTCCAACAATCATACCTTGGACTAAGGTACCCCATACTTTTGCAGTCATTAAGAAAAAATGGTAACCGAATATAGTGAATTCAATATCCCATGCGACTTTTAAACAACCAAAAGCCCACAATAGATACCAATCGGGTAAAGGTGGTGGAAAAGCAGTTCCTGCTGTAGGGTCTGCAGCTTCGTGAAGAGGTGGAGGAACGAATGCTGATAAGTAGAAAAACAAAGCCGTGATATACAAACTTAGAACTGCATCCCTAGTCATTTCATGAGGATAGAGAGGTTCACCTTTGACCATATCAGCTTCAAGGACAGAATGTTCTTCTCTATCTTCCAATTTGTTTACAGTATCAAGAGCAATTTGTTCGTCCTGATGTTCATAAATCATTTCGGTTGCGTCGTCTTCGTCCATCAGTGCGGTTCAGCCTCCCCCTGTATCCATACTAATGCCATATGAACAATAATCAAAATAGTCCCTATCAAAGGAAGAACAAAAATATGTAACCAATACATTCTGGTTATAGTATCACCAGTAAGTTGAGTACCTCCAAAGACAATTTGAGCCATTAAAGGCCCCATTGCCGGTATAGAAGTAGCCATTTCTAAACCAATAGAACCGGCAGCATAACCAAGAGAATCCCATGGTAGTAGGTAGCCAGTATAACCAAAGAAAATAGTTACCATCAATAGTATTGATCCGAGCATCCAATTCACTTCCCGTGGATTTCGATAAGCTCCAACAAAGTAAACCCTCATCATATGGAGAAATACAGAAGCCACCATGAAATGAGCAGACCAATGATGTACAGCTCGAATAATGTAACCAAATGTTACCTGCGTCATAATCAATTCCATAGACTGATATGCACCAGAAGTCGAGTGCCCATTTTCGTCTAATATAAATTCCCCATCAGGTACATAGTAAAATCCTAGATATATTCCAGATATAGTTAGAACAATGTATGCAAAGAAAGATAACCCACCTAGTGAATAGAATGGATACCAATACCAAACAGCTTTGACATTATATCTTTCCGTGTGTGATTGCGGCATTGTTCTTCCGGTTGCAGGAATTAGAGTGTATACTACAGAATAATATTCTCTTTTTGCTAATGAAATATATCGGTGCAAAGCAAATCTTTCATCTACCCATTTCCATGATTCAAATATTACTCTTGGCAATAAGCCAGTAACATAGAGATACCCTAAGCCAAGAACAGCTCCGGCCATTGAGAGGAATATTAATGGGAAAGTATATTTTCTCATTAGTTCTTCCATAATTGGAGTTTCAGCACTAACGGGTAAAGAGAAAAGAGCTAAACACCCAACAATAACCATAAAAATTTTATTTATCTTCATATTTATCCTTGTCCACAATATTTCAACCAATCTAAGTGTGTAGTTAGACCTACTAATCCTCCATCTTTTTCAGCCACAGGAACTACAGGCAACCCATAAGGCGCTGGTCCTTCTAGTAATTCGGCAGCCATAACTTTTCTTCCTTGTTCATCTATGTTTTCTATGATAGATATTGGATCGAATAATGACAAATGACAAGGACATAGGAACATATTTTCAAAATCTTTACCACTTATAGTGCTCTTTCCTTCATCGGTAAAGACAGGTTTACAACATAAATGTGGGCACTTGTAAGTATGATATGCCATCATTATTGCGTTTCCACCATCAACACTAACACCTAGTTCTTCCATTCCACTTTCCATGGGCACTTTTGCAAGGGCTAGTTGAATTTCACAATTTCCTAGCTCTTCCTCTAGTTCTTTTGGACCCCAGTTAACAATAGCCACATCCCAAAGATTTTCAAAATCTTCAGCTTTGGCAATTTGATTTGCTTTATTCTCATACCATTTTCCTTGTTCTGACTTAAAGGTCAGAGTATCATGCGCTTCGTCCTTGTTACATCTTGTGATTGGAGGGGGTAACAATGATTTCAGTGCAGGAACAGTAAGTGCCCCAGTCATTCCAGCACCTGCCAATCCAATTGCACCTTTCAGAAAACCTCTACGTGTAATATCCATATTCAGCGTTCAAGTTTAGTGATAACTTTCCTCCTTCGTTTTTTAGCCTCTAGGACATCTGGCATGAACGATCTTCTATAGAAATCTAACATTAATCCTAAAATTAAAAAGGCCATAGCAATCGTAAATGAAAGGAATTGTTGGTCCCATCCTTCTAGAATACCATAAATAAACAATGAATCATACATCAGTTCAAGGAATAATAGCACAATAATTATTCCAAAAATTTCTAGTTGTTCTTTCCCAGGAATATTTCTTAGTTCTTTCCCTAGTTCTTCATCTTTATAGGTGCCTAATATTTTTTGGGCATCTTCTGTAGTTAGTTCCCCTTTGGAAACTTTTTCCAGAATTTCATTAACCTCTGTAATGAGCACTCCCCCCTCGAATTACTACATAGGCAACTAAGACGGACAAAAGCACAACAGCTATTCCAAGTAGTCCGATCCAGTATTGCATTAATGTTACGCCCAATTCGTGTATTGACACCTCATGTGAAGAGGCTTGAGGTGTTCCAAGTGAAACAGCAGTAAGATATGACCACTGATCACCGGCCGTAGCTTCTCCATTAACAACATTAAAGTAAATCATGAAAACAGCATCACCTGTGCCTTCTGTAGGTGCAGTCCATTGGAAAATCCAGCTTCTAACATCGCTTGTTGCATTATGTGAAATGTACCTTCCGTCGCCACCAACCCAATAGTTAGGCCAGTCATAAACAAAACTACCTTCATTTACAGTTGCTAGAAAACCACCATATCTTCCATTATCATTTTCTGAGCGTTCTACGTTAGCATCATCTATAATGAGAGTTATGTTATACGTTGTTTCAGAGGCATAATCACTTGGAATTCCTTGTAAAGAATACATTCCTTCGTTTAGTTGTTCACCAGCGTGGCACGTACAGCCATCATGATCTTGAATATCTTTTACCCAATCATCTCCTCCACTTTCTCCTCCATTGGGATATCCTACAGCACTTTTACCAACTATTAATGCTGTTATAATCAGCAATGCCATTAGACTGTAATTCATGTTCCCAGATATAGACAAATTACGCCCCCATAATAGGTGTTTTACGAGGACAGTATCTGCTATATAAAAATATGCAGAGATAACACTTTTTTTTTGGCCAAAGGTATATCCTTAATATATAGCCTATTTACTTGAATATGAAAAGTTTGAGTTTGACCAAGAAAAGTAGTTTAATTCTTCTCGCCTTTCTGACACTTTTACTTCGTTATCCAATCACACCTTCACCAACAGGGACTGACAATTTTTATTATATTTCAATGATCCAAGCAATTCTTTCTAATGGTCAAATATTTTGGGCTGAGAATATACTTTCATTTTATGGGCTTTTTCCAGGTACAACACCTTTGGGTGCACCAATTCTCGCAACAACAATCTGCTCAGTCACGGGTCTTTCAATACACCAATATCAACTTGTCCATAGTATCACATTATCTTTGATTTCTACTTTTGGCTTTTTTATGTTAACAGGTGAATTTACAGAGAATTACCGAAGTCGCTGGTTTGCAGCTTTGTGTTTTTCTTTTGCTCCTAGATTTCTTACTTTTTCAATGTGGCGCTTTTCACTGCGATTTACGTTTATCGCTTTACTTCCATTTTTTGTCTGGCTGCTTCTTAGATTATCAAATTCTAAATATGGCCGTCACCCTTCTAGAACAATATTTTTACTTATTGCTCTGACGATTGTTTTACCTTCATTGCATCGCATGGCGCTTCTGTTTCCAGGAATGCTTTTAGCCTTTTTTGTATCTGTAATTTTATATTATTGGCAGGAAACAGCCATTAATCGTGAAAGAGCCGGTAGGCAAGTTTTATTCTTTTTGTTTTTTCTTTCAGGTTATTTATTTTACCTTCAGTACTTAGATTTTTCCCCTTATAGCCCAGATGATGAGCTTATTGGAGTCTATCTTTTTAGTGGTTATGGAATACTTTCATCAATTGCTAATTTAGCAGTTTATTATATGCTAAACGTCGGTCCTTTTCTTTTTATATCTATCCTCGGTATAGTTTTCTGGGTTCAAGAGGGGCGTATTTCTCAAAGTTATTTATTTTCAATGGCATTTCTAACTTTGTCTCTTTTTATAATATCAGATCTTATTTATGTCCCATATTTAGTAACGTTTGGAATTTTACTTTTCATAGCTCCTGGAATGGATTTCTTCATAGATAATCTTGAGGATCACCCTCGCCGTTTATCTGTATTGTTTTCTGTTTTCACAGTAATCATTCTTTCTTTTTCTTATTATGATTTAGTTTATAGAATCGATGCACATGAAAGAGAACAGCAATATTATACCTATTATATCAGAGATAGTAGTATTTCAGCTTCACAATGGATGGATAGTAATATTGAAAGTACTGTTTTGGATTGCAATGATGCAAAAAGAGAGAGAAGATTAGCTGCATATTCAGACATGATATCTTCTCAGGATGTGGGTGAATTATCATCAGGAGTTATTAATATCAATGAGATGGAAATAGAGAGAATTTCTGTTAAGGAGATGTATTGGCAATCATCAGATCATCTATGGGAATGGGACAATGGTGCGAATTTAACATACGATTCTACAAAGAATTCCACATTATCGGTAATCAATTTAGGAATGCCAGAGTTTAGTGGCAAATCATCTACCTTGTCATTAGTATTGGATTCATATTACAAAAATATGCCAGATTTTACCTATAGACTTTATTCTAATGATGAGTTGGCTCTTTATTGGACATTTGAATATTGATAATGTGCTAATGTTTTTATACAGGCCTGACTGGCGCCATACTCTCCATAGGAGATAAACAACTAATGGCAAGAATTCATGCACGACGTAGGGGGCGCTCAGGTTCTAGTCCGCAGACTAGAGGAAAGAATCCTTCTTGGGCATCAAAGCCAAAAGATGTCGAAAAGAAAATAGTTGAACTGTCTTCTGATGGTAATAGCACCTCACAAATCGGAATCGCATTGAGAGATATGCATGGCGTTCCAAGCGTCAAACTAGCCACAGGAAAATCAATATCTAAAATTCTGAAGGAAAAAGAGATTTCACCTCAATTACCTGAAGACCTTACAAATTTGATGAGAAAAGCTGTTAAATTAGGTGAACACTTGAAGATTAATAACAAAGATGTCCATAATACAAGGGCACTGCGTTTAACGGAAGCCAAAATTCTTCGCTTAGTAAAGTATTATAAATCAAATAACGTTATTCCAGATGATTGGAAGTATTCACTATCCAACGCTAAGCTTTTGGTAGGTTAGTCCTCTGGTTTGCTCTAATGAGCAATTGGAACCTTTTGATAGTTGATGGGTTTGCCCATCTTGTAGACTTAGATTCTAAAGTGATAGAAGTAGAAGGTTTTGGCCGTTTCCCGGGTGAAATTCTCAAAGAGCATGATTTTGATACGGAATTTGAAATATTCGGAAAAACAGGTAAAATTGTAAAAGGACTTCAGTCTGATTTACAATCTAATCTTGAACGAGGTCCACAGATTATTTCTCCTAAAGATATTGCATGGATTATTTACAAATCTGGATTAGCAACAGGTGATACAGTTGTAGAGGCCGGTAGTGGTTCAGCAGCACTAACTTTAGCACTTGCTCAGTCAATTGCACCAAAAGGTAAAGTAATAACTTTTGAAACTAATTCACGTCATTTCAAGATTGCTAAGAAGAACGTAGGAATGAGTCCCTGGTCTAATTTAGTAGAAATTAGGAATGAGGAGCTGAATGATCAAATTGAACCGATAGAAACATCTTCTGTGATACTTGACCTTCCAAATCCTTGGGAATTTGTAGAATGGTCTCAATCATCGCTTCGAATTGGAGGATTTTTGATATGCTATCTTCCAACAGTAAATCAAGTTCAGAATCTTCTTAAATATTTAGATAGGTGGAAAGAAGTAGAGACTATAGAAATAATTCAAAGAACGTGGCAATCCAAGCTAGATGCACTAAGACCGTATAGCAATATGCTAGGCCATACAGGTTTCATTGTATCAGCTAGATGGAATGGTTAACCGGGGGCAACAATTTTACAAGCCTCCCATAATGCATAGTAATGACTGATGTCAGGAATTTAATAATAATCGGCTCAGGGCCAGCAGGATATACTGCCGGTTTGTATGCAGGCCGGGCGATGCTTAATCCAATAATATTTGCGGGTTTCTCAAGTGGGGGGCAGTTAATGCTTACAAGCGATATTGAAAATTTCCCAGGCTATCCACAAGGAATAGGCGGTCCTGAAATGATGATGGAACTTAGATCACAAGCGTCTAAATTTGGTTGTGACATAGTCGATAAGAATGTAGATTCCGTAGACTTATCGAAACGCCCTTTCAAAGTCACAGTAGGTAGCGAAGTTCATTTGGCTAATTCATTAATTGTTACAACAGGAGCTGAGGCTATTTGGCTTGATGCTGAAAACGAACCAATACATAAAGGTAGAGGAATATCAACCTGCGCGACATGTGATGGGGCATTTTTTAGAGATAAAGAAGTAATTGTTGTTGGTGGAGGAGATTCTGCTATGGAAGAAGCTACCTTTCTTACTAAATTTTGCAGCAAAGTAACAATAGTTCATCGTAGAGAGGGATTAAGAGCATCTCAAATAATGATAGACAGAGCTAAACAGAATTCAAAGATTGCTTGGAAATTAAACGCGAAAGTTAAATCTTGGTTAGGTTCTGAAGGTAGTTTTGAAGGTGCAACTTTAGTAGATACTAAAACTGGAGTCGAAGAAGATATTTCTTGCGATGGGGCATTTATTGCTATTGGGCACAAACCAATTACAGATTTTTTAGATGGGCAGGTTGAAATGGACCAAGAAGGCTACATTTTGTGGAAAGAAAATTCAATGACTAGCGTTCCTGGTGTTTTTGCAGGAGGGGATGTAGTCGATACTCGTTATCGTCAAGCAATAACAGCTGCAGGAATGGGTTGTATGGCTGCTATAGATGCAGAGAGATGGTTAGAAGATAACGAACATTAATTTTAACCTAACACTTTTAGAACCCCATATTAGTGGATGTGTGTGCAGCGTCAGCTTTCCTTAGGTAAATCAGAAGAGGCAGTCAGTCCTGTAATCGGTACAGTCTTGATTTTAGCGATAATGATTACTATTACAGGGACTATGCTTGCTTGGGGGATTCCTTCAATCCAAGAAAGTGAGGCTTATTCGATTTATACATCTTCACAAAATAACCTTTTGAACCTCGATGCAGATTTAGATCATGTTATTCTTCAAGGAGAGGGCGCTTCTCGGACCTCAACAGTTTCCTTTAGTTCAGGTTCCTTTGTTCAGCGCTCTGATAAAGATCAGATTAGATATTATTACACAACAGTTAGCTGGTCAGATCCGAAAATAGTTGGTGTAAAAAATGGAGCAACTATGTTTGGAATGTTAGATAATAAAGAAGTAGTTGATGACTATACTGTGACTTTGACTTACCCTGATGATGACGGGGCAATATCTAGTAACAGTGTCCAGTGGACAGGTTATACTTCATCAGATCACATAGTGACTGGTTTTCCAGCACTAGTTTCTGGCGTTCAGGCAACATATAACAGTACTGCGAACGACACTCAAATTGGTGGATTTTTTATATACGGCGTAGATGCCTTATCTTATCAATATTCTTCTGTTTCTGGGGTCTTCAAAATGCGTATGTTCAATGGCGGTATAATCTCTAAGGTGCCCGGAGGTTCATTTGGTTTTACCTCACAACCTTTGATTCGCTCAATTTCAAATTCTGATTCGTATGATTCACTTACTTTTTACCAAACTGATCATGGTCTTACTTCTAGCATGAAAAATGTTCAGGGCGGTAACTACATAATTGATGCTCGTAATCAAGGTGGTAAAGATATTTCCTTAGAAGTTTACAGCATTCGCATAGGTTTTAGCGGTGATTGTTCATCATATCAAGTTAGACAGTATTATTCCCAAAATTGGGATTTTGTGCCTAATGAATATTTATTCACAGCTGATCAAGGACTCATACTTGACAAACATTTTGGTAAAGGAAATGCTGAGGAAGATATAGTTTATCATCAATCATCAGCCTTTGATTTTAGAATATTGGAGCGTACAATTAATGTCGACGTTAACTTACGATAATTCTGCAGTTTCCGAATTAATTGGTTATGTTTACACAGCTGCAGTTTCAGTTTTAATATTATCTTCAATAATGCTTACATCTACTACAATGCTTAATGGCAATATTTCGAATACAGTACAAGAAGAAGCCGAAGAAGTTGCGCTTTATTTTCAGTTAGCTATCGAGGATCTTTTGAACACAGTGCGTGAATATCCAGGTTCTTCACCATCTATTAGATTAGAGGTTGGTATGGAGTCTATCAATCATCGAATTCAATATGAAGTTAGTGGCATTGAAGGTGGCCTAAAAGTTACTACAATTAATCCACGAGGAGGGTCCTTCGAAGTCTCTTTCCCTCTATCTCCCGCTACTGCAATTACGACCAAAGATGATGAACCACTAGAGTCATCGTCGAGTTTTTATATAGTCGCATATTATGACGACAACCTAAAGGTGGTTAAATTAACCTCCACAGGACGACTGTAAAATGAGCGCATCTAAAGAAACCTTAGACGCCGATTCGAGTTTAATCGACGAGGAAGCTCAAGAAATCGATGAATCAAAATTGTCTTGGTTAGAGCGCCGTAGGCTTAAGAAGCAAAGAGCAGCAGCCCAAAAATCTGGAGTTATCCATGATTTGGTTATGGACGATATTGATATTGGTGAGGATTTTGAAGAGTTAGATACATATCCTGTTCGACCACCGTTCTCATATGTTAGAGTTCTATTTGATAAAAGAGATTATTCTAGATTTTATTATGTAGTTGAGCCTAAAGCCACTAAACAGGAATTAGATGATTTAGAAACAATTAAGACGGTTCTTCAACGAGCTCTCAATATAAACCGTGAAACGCTTGATGAAACTCAGGAAGATTTCCTTAAACAAGCAGTTGATGATATCCTTAACAGCTATAGATTACCATCACGTAAAAGCAATCGAGCGAAGATTCATTACTATATTGAAAGAGATTTAATTGGTTATGGTAAGATTGAGACCATGATGAGAGATCCAAATATTGAGGATGTTTCTTGTGATGGCCCAGGTGTCGAGATTTTCGTTTATCATCGACGTTTTGAATCTTTACGAACAAATGTGATGTGGGAAGATGAACTGGAATTAGAACAATATATTATTCGTATGGCACAACGTTGTGGGAAACATATTTCTATTGCAGAACCATTATTGGATGCAACATTGATGGATGGTTCACGTATAGTTATGACTCTTGGTAGAGAGGTATCAACTAAAGGTTCAACATTTACTATACGGCGTTTCCGAGATGAACCTTTTACACCTGTAGACTTACTTGAATTCAAAACATTTTCTTCCATGCAAATTGCTTTCTTTTGGCTAGCAATGCAATATGGAATGTCGATGCTTTTCGTTGGTGGAACTGCATCTGGGAAAACAACATCATTGAATGCTTGTTCTCTTTTCCTTCCATGGCAACATAAGATTGTAAGCATTGAAGAGACGAGAGAGTTAAATTTACCTCATCCAAATTGGATTCCAGGTTGTACAAGACAAGGTTTTGGGGGTGAAGGTAGTTCAGGTGGAGGCAAGTCAGCTGGAGAAGTTGACATGTATGATTTGTTAAGAGCAGCTCTCCGGGAACGTCCAGAATACATTATTGTGGGAGAAATTCGTGGTGCTGAAGCTTATGTTCTGTTCCAGGCTATGGCTACAGGACACACTACTTACTCAACTTTCCACGCAGATTCAATTCAGAGTCTAGTACACCGTCTGGAGAACAAACCAATTGAAATTCCAAGGGTTTTGATCCCTGCACTGGACGGTATTTCAATTCAAATTCAGACGCGTGTTGGAGGTAAACGTGTTCGAAGAAACAAGAACATCGTTGAAATTATAGGCATTGATCCTCACTCTCATGAGCTGCTTACTAATGAGGCATTCAGATGGGATAATACTACTGATGAATATGTTTTCACAGGCAAATCCTACATCCTTGAAAAGATAATGATGAAGGCAAATCTCAACCGCGTCGAGATTATGGATGAGATGAAAAGACGTCAACTCGTTATTGAATGGTGTCTCAAGAAAGCTATTAGAGACTACAAAGATTTTGCTAGGGTTGTTGCAGAGTACTACGTACACCCTGAGGACGTCATGCGCCAAGTTTATGCAGATATGCAGGTTGGCGGTAAGAAACGTCGTCGCAAAGTCGAGGATCGTGATATGGATTTATCAGGTTCCGAAGATGATGAAGTCGATGTCTCAGATTTCCCACCTAAGGTTAGGCAGAAATACCAGAAGCGTGAAGCCAAAGAGCAGGCAGCACGTTCAAAGAGTGATGCTAAGATATCACAAACAGATGATCCAACTAAGAGGTCGAAGCTTATTGCTAATGAGGAAAAACGAAGAGACAAAGTGGAAGCTAGACTTCAGTCAGATTTATTGAAGGATCAAGCCTACTACGTTCCACTCAAGCAGCTTACTCCATTGGCCAAACAAATAGATCTGGGTGATGTTTCATCACTTAACGAGGTTGAAGGCCGTCGTATGTTGAAAGCAGTTCGTAACGAACTCAATAAGAAGTCTAAAGCTGAAGTTAAAATATCCAAATTAAGTGACGATAAGAAGGCTGGAGCTATAGCCTCTGAAGAAGACCGTGCAGCTAAAGCACTTGTAAGTTTGAAGTCAGCCTT
Source organism: uncultured archaeon (assembly GCA_964578995.1). Lineage (GTDB taxonomy): Archaea > Thermoplasmatota > Poseidoniia > MGIII > CG-Epi1 > CG-Epi1. The sequence goes on along the minus strand of CAZOEZ010000011.1, from coordinate 10,607 downwards.
GGCCAATAGAGTTCAACGTTCCGCTAATCCACGTTGGTGGCACAAATGGCTCTGACCGGTTTTGAAACGTTTAGTCGAGTTTTACTAGGTTGGCTAGGTCGCCTTGTAACAAGAGATTCTGTTGGACTTAAGAATCAACTTGTTAAGGCTAGAATCCCACTTTTAGCAGAAGATTACGTTGCAACTTCAGTTATGCAGGTATTGATGGCGGCAATCTTTGGTATTTTACTTACTTTAGGTATTCTTGGTTTTTTGATACCTGAAGTCATAGAAACAATGGAGAATCCTAACAGTACTGAAGGTGATACTTTTAGTGTTTCACGGACGATTGAATTAATTATTGCAGTGGTTTTGGTAATTGTTATACCTCTTTTAATCGGATTGGTTCAGTGGTTAACTCCTGCATTCTTAGAAGGTAGTCGAGCATCTAATATGGATAGGCAACTTCCCTTTGCAGCTAGTTATGTTTCAGCTATGGCTGCAGCAAACGCAACTCCTACTCAGACTTTCAAATCTCTTGCAAGGAACGAAGACATTTATGGAGAAATATCTGTTGATTCAGCTTGGATTTACCATAGTATGGAATTCATGGGAAGAGATTTGGTTACTACATTGAAGGAGGCAGTTGAACGCACTCCTTCTGAACGATTCGCTGAATTTATTCAGGGAATTATTGGCACAGTAACTTCTGGAGGTAATTTGAAGCTTTATTTCTTGAACAGATCGGAATATTATGCTCAACAGAATCGAGTTCATGTTAAAGATGTACTTCAACAAATGGCTCTTTTCTCAGAAGCTTATGTAGTTGTTGCGGTTGCATTGCCTATATTTGCTATGATTATTGCAGTTATCACTTTCTGGGTATCTGGAGCAGGTATGCAGCTTGAAGAGATTCACATGTATTTGTTGGTCTTTGGTGGTTTTCCTGTTATTCAAATTATATTTTCTGGATTGTTTTATTCATTGAGTCAGGAGGTCTCCACTGATTAATGGCTATTAAAGGCAATTTACAGAAGAAAGTCTACACAGACCGCCGTACTGGTGTCAAAAGGCGCTGGATGGAGTATTGGAAGGTTGATCGTTGGCTCAAAGTTAGAGATAAGACAACCGATTGGGGTCCTGTTCTTGTCGTCTTTTTTTCTATAGTTTTAGCTATGTCCTTTTTTGCAATAGCAAAAATAAATCATGACACTGATAAAGCCACTCTGATGGAAGATAATGATAGAGATAAGCAATTTGATGATCCTTGGGATATGAATGATGGAAGATTTTCTTTTACATTTGGTGAAACGTTAGATTTAGATGCCCCTCCTGGACAAAAGTGTGATATTGTAGATAGTGGATGTATTACAGGTTTAGGTTTATGGTCATTTAGGAGTAATGAAACAAGGGATAAAGATAGACAAATTGATGGAATAGAAAATGAAATGACTGCTGGACAATGGTATCGTAGTTATCCTGAAGTTTCAGCAATTGATTATATCATATTCGGTATTGTTGCACTCATGCTTCCTTACGGAATTTATGGATATCGAAGAGATCAGATTCGAGCCCGTGTTGAGGAAAAATTCCCTGATTTCTTACGTGATTTAGCTGAATATTGGAAAGGAGGTTTAAGTATGACAGTTGCAATTCAGACTTTGGCTAAAGGTGAGTATGGCAATCTTAATGATGAAGTAAACAAAATGGCTTCACAGATTTCATGGGGAGTTTCTTTTGGTGAAGTTTTAGAAATGTTTACTGAAAGAGTTACTTCTCCAATCGTAACAAGAGCTGTCCGAATGGTTGATGAGGCAAATCGTGCAGGTGGTCGAATTTCTGACATTCTTTTAGCAGCTTCATATGATGCGAAGGAAATTAAAGCTCTTGAAACAGAACGAAGGCAGGAAGTAGGAAGTTACGTTACAGTCATCTATGCTTCGTTTTTCGTTTACTTAGGTATAATTTTAGTTCTTGCTAGTACTTTTATTCCAGCAATTGTGGATTCTTCCGCATCAACTGGCGGAGGTAGCATGTCCATTGGTAATCTAACAATCAGAGAGATGAATGAAGTTTGGATTTCAACTATGTTTCTTTACAGTTTAATGGTTCAAGGTATAGGTAATGGTCTTGCAGCAGGCTTTATGTCCACAGGAAGGCTATATTCTGCATTTTCTCGTGCTTCATTCCTTTTACTATTAGGCTGGTTTATCTTTGAACTTACAGGTATTGCAACATCTATGATTACTCCTCAGATATAAGTCGAGAGGTTATTGATTATGAAAAATACTAAAGGACAAATGCACGTGCTTGAGGTGCTTTTAGTAGCCACATTATTTACTTCTACAGTTAATGTTGCTGTCAATATTTTACCTACAAGCGACGCTAATAATGTTGAAGAATATGATTTGTATTTTACAGGATTAGAAATTCTTGAAGTACTGGACGAGTGGACTCCTTCAAATTCATCTATAGCTGCAGCACATCACGATTCAACTTTGTCTTGGTGGTTAGCTACAGATAATTCAGTTTCTATAAAACAGTATTTAGATGCCGGTTTGTCTTCAACACTATCATATAGATTAGAAGCCACACATGGCTCTCAAACAGATGTTATAGTAGATCGGGCAGTTCCTTCCGGCTCGGTAACACAGACTTTTAGACTTGTATGGGCAGATAATGAACTATGGGAATTAAATTTACAATTATGGTATGGATACAGGGAGGACTAATGAAAGAAAGAGCACAACTTCTTCTTGTTTCAGGCCTTTTGATGTCTATTACAATAATTGCTGTTACTAGTTCGGTTACTCATTCAGTTAACATAGGGCACCATCAAGGTGAAAGACATGATTTAACTCCAATAATGAGTTCAATTGAGAACAGTTTTCCTTTAGCTTTAGAGTATCAAGTGGATAATGCTGCAGTAGATGTTACTTTGGCAGCCTCATTTGACACAGTATCAGATACATTTGAATCTTTGTTAATCACGAGAGGTTATTCTTCAGCATTTACTTTAACCTCCTCATCTGAAGATAGTGGAACGTACAACTTTGTCTACAGTTTCGTTCTCAGTGATAGTACTATGAGCGTTGAGGTATCTCAGTCAATTACTTTCTAGGTTTTATTCTTCAGAGGATATAAATGAAGTCATAGCTCTTTTGAACATTCCACCAAATCCTAAGAAGCTAGTTATCAACATTCCAACAAACATGATAATGTAACTTAGGTAAAGCTGATCAATATGGGAATCATAATCAGCAGGTATTTCACCATCTTTGAGACCCAATAATCGAATCAAACCCAATATAAATCCTGCAATAATTAGTACAAAACCTAACCCCATAATCATTTCGTTCATAGTGATTCCACCTTCAGTAGGGTCAGGGCTACCCTTGAATTCATCAAAACCTCCACCATTATCATTATCGTCTGACATAATGTGGCCAGAAATTACAGCTTAATAAGCTTACCCTGATTTTTTATGAGTTAAAGCAGCTTTCACAAGGCCTAAATGTAAAGGTGATGGGGCGTCAGGCCTAGACTTGAATTCAGGGTGAAACTGAGAGGCTACGAAGTATGGATGTCCTTCAAGCTCTAATATTTCCATTCGTCTTCCACTACTATCTCTTCCAGTATATTTCATACCCTTTGATTCGATTTGGTCTATGTAATCTGGATTTATCTCATATCGATGACGATGTCTTTCGAATATCACATCACTACCATACAATTCTTTAGCTACTCCAGGTTTGACTTTCACTTCATGATCACCTAGTCTCATTGTAGCACCCATATCCTTCACACCTTCTTGTTCTGGTAAAATATCAACTACAGAATGTTTCCCACCAGGGTCAAGTTCTGATGAATTAGCTCCTTTCAGTTCTAATACATTTCTGGCAAATTCTACGGTGGCTAATTGGAAGCCAAAACAGACTCCTAAGTATGGTATTTTGTTTTTCCTTGCCCATCCAGCAGCCATAATCTTGCCTTCAGATCCTCTTTTCCCAAATCCTCCAGGAACAATAACTCCGTCTACTCCTTCTAGGCTATCAGTACTTCCTGAATCTTCTAAATCAGGCGCCTCAATCCATCTTATTTTCACTTTGCAACCAAGTACAGCACCAGCATAACGAAGGGTCTCTTCATGTGAAATATATGAATCTTTTAGAGCGGTGTATTTGCCTATAATTGCAACTTCAACTTCTTTTCCACCATTCGTAATTCGATTTACAAAATCTTTCCATTTCTTAACATCTGGTTTTTTGGTTTTTAGGCCAAGTCTCTTTTCTATCAATTCAGGGAATTTTTGTTCTAAGAAAATTAGGGGAACTTCATAGATAGTTCTTGCATCGGGAGCAGAAATTACAGCTTCTCGTGGTATGTCGGCGAAGAAGGCAATCTTTGTTGCAATATCTTCATCTAGTGCATTGTCACTTCTTCCAACTATAACATCAGGTCTAATTCCAAGCCCCTGCAGTTCTTTTACAGAATGTTGAGTAGGCTTTGTTTTTTGCTCACCTACTGAGCCTACTACAGGAACTAATGTAGTATGTATAAACATCACATTGTCTCGACCTTCTTCACGACCTAATAAACGGGCCGCTTCCATGAAGGGCATAGATTCGATGTCTCCCACAGTTCCTCCCAATTCTATTACACAAACGTCCGCTTTAGCATTCTTGGCGGCATTCTTTATTCCATCCACGATTTCTCTTACAATATGCGGTATAATTTGAACGGTTTGGCCAAGATAATCGCCTCTTCTTTCTTTTTCTATTACTTTTTTGAAAACTTTCCCTGTAGTTATGTTGTGGTCACTTGTTAAATTACATTTTAAGAATCTTTCATAATTTCCAAGATCTAAATCAACTTCAGCCCCATCCGTCATTACGAACACTTCTCCATGTTCGTATGGGTTCATTGTTCCAGCATCTACGTTCAGATAAGGGTCTATTTTCACTGCAGTTACATTGTAACCTGCACACTGTAGCAGAAGCCCAGCAGAAGAAGAAGTTACGCCCTTTCCTAAACCTGAAAGAACTCCGCCAGTCACAATTATGTACTTCATTCGACTCAACGGGACAATACATGTTGATGGGACTCTATAAGGCCGATGGTTCACTTAAACCCCTATCTTATGTTCTTATGTGGCCTTATCAATAGAAAAGCACAATGACCATATATTCTGGTTTGATTTGTGCCCTAATGATGAATCAGCTTTCATATCTGTTTACTTGATTATTGATGAGAAAATAGCAATAATAGAAACAGGGCCAGCGTGTTCCCATGATAATTTAGTCCGAGGAATTCAAGCCGCAGGGCTCAATCTTCAGGATATTGATTATGTGATTCCAACACATATTCATTTGGACCATTTTGGAGGAGGGGGCCATATCATGGAGATATGTGAAAATGCACAGGCTATTGTTCATCCGAAGGCGTACAAACATGTTTCTGATATAGAAAATTGGTGGCAAGGTAGCTGTGATTTTTTAGGAGATATTGCAAATTTATATGGCAAACCAAGACCCATAGTTCCCACTAGGCTTATTTCAGCCGAAGAAGGATTTGAGTTGTCTTTAGGAAAGTTAAATCTCAAAGCCATGCATACACCAGGGCATGCACCACATCACATAACTTGGGTTTGCAAGAAAGATGCTTTCGTCGGGGACTCTGCCGGTCTTTGGTATCCTAAACTAGAGAAATCATTTCCTGTTACACCGGGTTATTATAGGCACGATTTAGCTTTGGAAAGCATCGAAAAGATGGCTTTATTGGACTTAGAATATTTGCATTATACACATTTTGGCCCTAGAAAAGCGTTGAATGTTTTTGAGGAGACTCAAGAGGAATTTCAAATCTGGATGAATATTGTTAAAGAAGGATGTAACCAAAATTTATCATCTAATCAAATATTAGGAATGTTATTTGAAAGAAGACTAGGATTGTTCGAAAGTGATAAAAATCATGGAGTTCATCAGAGAGGTACCCATCTAGGAACTGTTGAAGGAATGATGGGGTGGCTAAGGAGAGAAAATGCGAAACACTGAAAAAATACCTGCACTTATCAAAGATCCTTTTCCACATGTTGTTGTCAAAAATTTCCTTGATGACCAAACTTTAGATTTAGTCACTTATGCATTAGCAGGTTTAGAATATGAATTTGATGATTCAGATTTGTTTAATTATTTGTCTTTTGGATTGACAGATGTAGATCATCCTGTCATAAATATTCTTAGAGACGATTTAGGTGATAAGGTTTGGCGCGATGAAGTTGCAAAGAGATTTGGAGTTGAGAAACTTTCAAAGATTGATATGAGTGCTTACGTTTATGGCCTCGGCTCTTTTTTACTGCCACACGACGATCAAGTTGAAGGTAGAATTATTGCTTACAGTTTACATTTAACAGATATCGAAATCGCAGAAAAGATGGGAGGTGCTCTCCATATGTATGAAGCTGATGACGCCGGTAAATCAAAATTAGCAAAGAGTATAATTCCTGAATATAATTCATTGATTATGTTTGAAGTATCTGATAAGTCTTGGCACCAAGTGGGGGAGGTTCTAGAGGATATTCAGAGATTAACAGTTACAGGGTGGCATCATGCCTGATATTCATTTTTATTATTTAGCAAAAGAAACAATCTCCAATCTTAAGATGATATTTAATTCATCAGATGTTCCTTTTCTTCGCCTTTCTAAATTTTTAGATATTGAGTCAGTAAATTATAATCCTAAATTAGTTGATGAAGAAAATATAGGATATTTCAGGAGAAAAAAAGGACCTGCAATTTTAGAAGATTTTTGGAAATCTACAGAATTTATTGATTTTTTGTTCAATGTGACGGATTTAAATCCGAAATTCTCTTCAGCTAATCATCTCAGTTATTCGGCTGGAGATTATTCATTATTACATATGGAAGAGTCTGCACCTAAAAGATTAGCAGTTGTTTATGATTTTACAAAGAAATGGAGGTTAGAATGGGGTGGAAATGATCTTTATTTTTCTCCAGGCAAGGAACATTTAATTTGTAATAGAGATTATGGTTCACTTATGATTGTTAAACTTGAGAAAGGCGATTTATCTTGCACTAGATACGTAAGTTTGAAATCTAAAGGTAGTGCACGAATTGATTTTGTTACTTACGATTTAGACTAATTACTCATTTTTGAGTATATACACAATTATTTAATGCATATATCAAAATTAAATTATGTAGGTATATCAAAATACCATTAGATATTAACAATGTTTGAGACGGACCATATTAGAGAGATATTAAGGCAAGGTAAGCCAATTTTAGTATTTGATGATAGTGACAGAGAGGGCGAAACAGATATTTTCTTCTCAGCTAAATATGTATCTAATTCTAGTATTCGCTTTCTAAGAGAAAATGGGGGCGGAATGATTTTCTTAGCTGCTGATAATTCAGCTTCAACTAAGTTAGGTTTGCCTTTTGCACATGAAATATATGAAACAGTAATTAATTCTCAAGAAAGTTCTAAAATGTTAGAAACAATGTTAAGTCATTCTATTCCATATGATCATAAATCCTCATTTTCTATTTTCATCAATCATAAGGATACATTTACAGGCATAAGTGATTACGATCGTGCTTTGACATCCAAATCTTTTGCTGAGATATTAGAGGAATCAGTTAATTTATCAGAGGTCGAAAGTAGAGACAAAGTAGCTAATAATTTTAGGATACCAGGACATGTTCCGGTTTGTATAGCTGACTCTAAACTTCTTAAATCTCGCCAAGGCCACACAGAACTAATCGTTTCACTCCTTAAATTATCAGATATGAATCCAGTAGCTCTAGGATGTGAGATGATAGGTCAAGATGGCAATTCATTGTCTTCTGAAGAAGCTAGAATCTGGGCTTCTAACAAGGGATATTTGTTTTTAGAGGGGCGACAGATAATGGAGTCGTGCCAATGAGAGTAGTAGCAACAGGCGTCTTTGATATAATTCATGCAGGTCATGCACATTTTCTGAATGCAGCAAAAGAACATGGTGATGAATTAGTTGTAATTGTAGCTAATGATGACACGGTTCGTAAAATGAAAGGAGAACCAATCTTATCTGCTGAAATGAGAGCTGAGGTTGTTTCTCACATTAAGCCTGTAGACGATGTTCTGATTGGACGTACTGGTAATATGCTAGATATTATCGTTGATGAAATAAAACCTGATGTGATTGCTCTAGGATACGATCAAAGATTATTCACTAGAGCTGAATTAGAAGGTAAATTACTGTCACGCGGTCTCAAAGTAAAAGTTGTTAGATTGCCAGAAATGGAACAAGATTTAGCCGGATCACGTAAAATAATAGCAAAGATTTTGAAGATTTATCGGAAAAAATATATTGAGGAATAAGTTTATGGTTTTCACAGGAATAGTTGAAGGAACGGGAATAGTTACAGACATAGTTCATTCAAAAAATTTAAGTGAACTTACAGTTCAGACATCAACTGAATTTTGTCAAGGTATCAAGATTGGTGCCAGTGTATGCGTCGATGGCGTTTGTTTGACTGTATGCAATATAGAGAATGACAAACTAAAATTTGATATTATGATGGAAACTCTAAGTGTTACAACATTTGATGCAATTAAGGAAAAGGATATAGTGAATATAGAACGCTCAATGAAATTGGGAGATGAAATTGGAGGGCACTTACTTTCAGGACACGTATCAAATACGGTAACAATATCAAATATTGAAACTCCAGAGAATAATCATATCCTTACTTTTCAAACTAGTTCTAAAGTTTTAAAATATATTTTTCCAAAAGGATATGTGGCATTGAATGGAGTCAGTTTGACTATTGGTGAGGTTGATAAAGTCAAAAAAACCTTTAATGTTTATTTAATTCCTGAAACACTTCGGTTAACAAATTTACAGAATAAATTAGTGGGTGACCGAATAAATATAGAAATAGAAACCCAGACACGAAATATGGTTGATACTATTTCAGAAATTAACAAGGAGTCAATACATGGTTAAATCAATAGCAATTGTGGCTGGCAGTTATCACAAAGAATCTGTTGAGTTGATGGTTGAAAAAGCTAAGGAAATAGCCACAGACACCAATCTAATTGTTGAGGAAGTAAGTTGGGTCCCTGGATCAATGGAAGTGCCTCTTCAGATAAAACGATTATTTCTAAGAGATTCTATTGATGGTGCTGTTGTTTTAGGAATAATAGAGAATGGTGAGACAAAGCATGGCCTTGTGATGGGACAGGCCGTAACTAATGCATTAATTGATCTTCAAATAGCTTCTATGAAACCTATTGGATTTGGGATTATAGGGCCTGGAGCTAAACCTGAACAAATAGAGAAACGCTTACTTCCTTATGCCGAAAAAGCTGTTTTGGCCGTGAGTGATATGCTATCTAATTGAATTTTGTTTTAATTCTCCAATTTCTCTTAGCATATTTGTTCTGTAAGTAATGTAAAGCATGGTAGAAACTAGGCAATGCAAATACGGCCATTAACAGTGAGAATAGAACTAAAGTAATAATCAGAGCAAAGAAATTTCTTAGACCAACAAATTGTGTTCTGTAGAACGAAATGATAACTCCTGAGAACACCCCTCCCATAGTAGTGAATGTTGCTTCAACAACAGACTGCCCTGTGTTTTCAACAGCCTTTTGAATACCCTCAGGTGTTGCTCCTTCTTCTCTAACTCGTTCTGAGATTTGTATAGAATTGTCAATACCTATACCAATAATGATTGTACCAACCATCGCTGTGAAAATATTTAGATTAGTCCCTCCTGCATCTACTGTAGCAGGATACCACAAAATTACAAGTAAAATTGGTAAGAAAGTTATGAATCCGTATTTTACTGACCAGAACACGCAAACCATAGCAATCAGAACTAAAAGTAGACTTAGTTTAATAGTATCAAATTGTGTTTCTTGAATTCCTTCATTGATAGCTATTGTTACAGGTGGTCCTCCAGTAAGTTGTGACATCTGAGCATTTTCAAATGACATTTGTCTGTTTCTTATCTCAGCAATCTGATCAATGTCTTTTACTACAATAGTAGTATCATCTATATTCACATAGGGCATACTAACATAGATTAGTGCTTTATCGTATTCATCCGTTAAAAGCATAGAACGCATTTCATCGGTGAAGGATTCATAAAATACATCTATCATGTCTGAGCGTAAATTTTCTCTACTGTACAAAGGATTCAAATCAATTATAGCATAGTCACTCCCAAAAAAATCACTGTGTAGAAAATCCCAGAAACTTCCATCAAATTCAAATAATGCGTCACCCTCTAAATCCTCTATAATAAGTGTAATATGTGCAGATTTGAAGAAATCCACAATCGAAAATGCAGATACATTAATTTCTTTTCCAGTATTTCTATTCTCTATAGTTATATTATTAATTTCACCTTGTGTCCAATTCATAATATCTAACACGTCTAAATCTTTTGCCGCCGGTTTTTCTCTTTCAGTTTCATTATTTATCAATAAAATTCCGGTTTGCCCAGCTTCAAACTTTTCCGAGTATTCACTTAATTTTTGTATAGAATCAACATCCTCTGGTGCTGATTCATCACCTCGCATATCTTGGTCTAGAACCGAGATTCTTGCAATTG
>CAZOEZ010000010.1:0-32964 GCA_964578995.1 uncultured archaeon | reverse complement strand
ATCTTCTAAGAAAAATGGAAAAAACTGTAGATGGTGACTATCAAACACTTGCAGCCTCGTCTGGAGAATACATAAGAGAAAATTTCTTTGGCCCTGAAAAAGAATTGAAAAAACTTGTAGAAGATATGGATGATAATTCCCTCACTAAGTTAAGGAGAGGTGGCCATGATTCAACTAAACTATTTGCAGCTTATAATGAAGCAACAATCCATAAAGGTCAACCCTCTGTAATATTAGCAAAAACTGTCAAAGGATGGGCCCTAGGAAAAGGATTCCAAGCACGCAATATGACACACCAGAAAAAATCACTCGAAAAATCAGACTGGGAATATTTTAGAGATTTATTAGAAATCCCATTTACAGACTCGGAATTGGAGGAAATGCCATACTACAAACCAGAATCTGATAGTGAAGAAATCAAATACTTGAAAGAACAAAGAGAACGATTGGGTGGTTTCCTACCTAAGAGAAATGCGAGCTATAGTGGGTTTCATATGCCTGTAAATGACGTATTCGCTGAATTTGATAAAGGAACTCCAAAGGATCAGGAAGTTTCTACCACAATGGCATTTGTTAGATTATTAAGAAATTTGATGAAAGATAAAAAAATAGGTGATCTTATCGTTCCTATCGTCCCTGATGAAGCGAGAACATTTGGAATGGAAGCTCTCTTCACTGAATTTAAAATCTATAATGCGCAAGGACAAATCTATACACCCGTAGATTCACAACTATTACTAAGTTACAAAGAATCCGAAAGCGGACAGATATTAGAAGAGGGCATTTCAGAAGCTGGTGCTATGAGCAGTTTCACTGCTGCCGGAATGGCATACTCTACAGTAGGTAAACCAACAATTCCTTTCTACATATACTATTCAATGTTTGGATTTCAAAGGGTAGGGGACCAAATATGGTGTGCAGCAGATTCAAGAGCTAGGGGTTTTCTTCTAGGAGCAACCGCAGGCAGAACTACTCTAAATGGTGAAGGCCTGCAACATCAGGATGGGCACAGTTTATTGACAGCAACAACAGTACCTAACTGTGTGGCGTATGACGCGGCTTTCGCCTATGAAATTGGAATTATTATTAAAGAAGGATTAAGGAGAATGTATGAGAATAATGAAGATTTATTTTATTATTTAACCTTATACAATGAAAATTATGCAATGCCTCCAATACCTAAGAATAGTGAAGAAGGAATAATTAAAGGAATCTATAAATTAAAAAAAATAGCAAAACCAGTATTGCGCTTGATTGGTAGCGGTTCTATAATGCAGCAAGTAATTACAGCTGATAAAATACTAAGCAAAATGGGAATAAATTGTGAAATATGGAGTGCAACAAGCTTTGGTGGCCTGCAAAGAGATGCTATGGAATGTGAACGCTGGAATCTTTTAAATCCAACAAAAAAAGCAAAGGTACCCTATATTTCAAAGATAATGAAGAACGAAAAGATGATTACTATAGCTACAACCGACCATATCAAAGCCGTTCCAAAAATGATTGAAAGGTGGATTCCCGGAGAATACGTTACGCTAGGAACAGATGGCTTTGGTAGAAGTGATACTAGAGATAATTTGAGGAAATTCTTTGAAATTAATGCTGAACATATTGCTGCAGCAGCAATAAGCTCCTTGCTGAGAGAAGGAAAAATAACTAAAGCTAAAGCTGAGTCATATATGAAAAATTTAGATATTGACTCCGACGCACCCGACCCTTCAAAAAACTAAACTTACATTCCAGGAGGCATACCGCCCATACCATCACTGCCATCTGGTTCAGGACCTTCTGGCTGCTTTGAAGCGATAATGTCATCAATTCTCAGAATCATAGTCGCTACATCTGTAGCACTACTCAATGCCTGTGTCTTAACTCTAAGAGGCTCAACAACATTCCTTGATCTCATATTGACGACTTTACCAGTAAAGGCATCTAGTCCTGCATGAGGGTTACGTCCCTTTTGAGTATGTGCCTTTCTAAGCCCCATTAATGTGTCAATAACGTCAAGCCCAGCATTTTCAGCCAGAGTATTGGGAACAACTTCAATCGCTTGAGCAAACGATTCGATTGCCATTTGTTCTCTTCCTCCAATTCGAGGAGCAAATTTTCTCAATTTGAGAGCCAACTCAATTTCGGCAGCTCCTCCACCCGTAACAATTTTCCCATCTTCTATAACGAGCGATACCACACCAATGGCATCATCAAGATTTCTATCAATCTCATCAACAACATGTTCACTGCCACCTCTCACTAAAATAGAAACTGCCTTAGGATTCTTACAATCAGTTACAAATGTCATATCATCATCCCCTATTTTTCTGACTTGTACAAGACCCGCAAAACCAATGTCCTCTTTGCTTATAGAATCCAAATTAGATACTATGCGACCGCCTGTAGCCTTGGCTAGAGCTTCCATATCTGATTTTTTAGATCTGCGAATAGCCATAATCCCATGTTTCGCCAAATAATGTTGTGCTAAATCATCAATACCTTTCTGACAAATAAGAACTGTTGCTTTGGTTTTATGAATCTTATCCACCATTTTTTTGATTGTAGATTCTTCTTGGTCTAAAAAAGCTTGGATTTGAGAAGGATCATTAATTTGAATTTTTGATTCAATTTCGGTTTTTTTGATTTCAAGAGGGGCATCTACTAATGCAACTTTAGCATCACTTACATTCCTTGGCATCCCACTATGAACTGGCTCTTTATCCAGAATAATTCCTGAAATTAATTCCGTATCAGATATAGAGCCTCCCTGCTTTTTTTGAATTTTTATATTATCTCTATCTACTTCCGTAGTTTTACCTTGACTATTAGAGACTAATTTTACCGATTTAACCGTTAAATCTGCTAAGAAATCTGCATTCGTTTCTGATGATTTACCAGTCATTGAAGTTACCGCTATAGCCCTCAGCGTAGCATTGTCACTTCTCCTAACTGGACGAGCAATTTTATCCAAAAGTTTTAGTGATTCAGCGCTGGCTCTTCTATATCCATTAGAGATTGCTGTGGGATGGACGCCTTTTTCTAGCAACTCCTCAGCATTTTTCAATAATTCGCCTGCAAGAATTACGGCAGTGGTTGTACCGTCACCACACTCTGAATCCTGGGTCTTAGCAACTTCAACCACCATTTTAGCTGCAGGATGTTCAACTTCAATTTCTTTCAATATTGTAACACCATCATTAGTTATCACAACATCACCCATCGAATCGACTAACATTTTGTCCATTCCCTTAGGACCCAATGTGGATCTCACAGCTTCAGCTATCGCCTTAGCTGCAGCAATATTATTCTGTGTAGCCTTTCGACCGCTATCTCTTTTGGTTCCTTCCTTAAGAATTACAACCGGTGCATTACCTGGAATCATCGTATCACAAATTAATATTTACGAAGGCAATATATAAAAATAACCATAAAATAATCAATTTAGAGACAAAAACACTAAAGAAAACACCACTGCACTTGATATTGAAAGGAAATTTACCCCATTATTCCCTAAAATACCTCTATTTTCCAGTGTTGCACCTAACAAAGAATCGATAATACTACCTAAAAACCCGAAAAATGCTGAAATATACAAGTAATTAACCTCAAATGAAGAATAAAATGCATGATTTTCTTCTATAATTAGGACAAAAGCCGAAAAAGAAAGCATAGACATCGAAACTGCTGAGAGTAATGATGCCGTTGTTCCTTCTAATGAAATGCCTCCATTCGTTCCAGGTTCCACATGCTTTGTTGGATTAGTAATCAATACAGGTTCAGGAGCTAATACACCTATCTCACTAGCCATTGTATCTGCAGTAGCAGCAGCCACGGACGTAGTAAATGCAACAAGTGCTTGTTCTGGAGATAATAAACCCATACTATAACATACAGCCACAATAGCTGGAACTATTCCATTAGAAATAACATTCGAACCACCACGAGTACCATGATCACTTTCTTCAACACCCAATGCTTTTTTGTAGACAATAGCAAATTTTGTAGCTAAAAAAGAAGTTCCGACAAATATAAGCATTAGTAAAAACCATGTCCAATGACCTAATGCACCTGTGATAAAACATATGAGAAATGCTAGTGCAGAACCTCCCTGATCTAAAACTTTCTTGGAAAATGCAATGCCGGAAATTATCAAACTAGTAACTGTAATGAAAAATATTGTTATTGGATCCGGTAATGGAATCAAGAAACGGCCCTCACAGCCTCATCAAAATGAGCCTTAAATTCATCCTTAATTGCCGCTAATCTTGAATCGTCTTTAGCTTCTACAAACATTCGAATGACGGGTTGTGTGTTAGAAGGCCTTAGTAAAACCCAACCCCCGTCTAACCATATTTTTACCCCATCAATAGTTTCAACTTTGTATCCCATATCTAAGAATGTCTTCTCCAATTGTTCATTAACCTTAAATTTTATCGAATCAAGGCATTTGAACTTCAATTCTTCATAAGGATATGAGGGAATTCCATCTGATAAATCAGCCAATGTCAAATCTGATTTAGATACATGTTCAGCTAATTTCAAACTGAAAATAAGGGGATCATCAAAGATAAATTCAGTTAAACCAGGAGCAAAGAAATGTGCTGATATCTCCATTGCAATGGCTGCATTGTGTTTCTTTAGTTCTTCACAAACAAAAACATCTCCAACTCTGATCCAAATCAATTCACCACCAATTTTAGGAATCTCATCCTCTAGAATCATCGAACAAGGAACGCCGGCTAGGACCTTGTTTGACCCAGGTTTTATCAAACTTTTAGAAGTAATTATACCTATTTTTTCTGCTGAAACCGCCCGAGCTCGATTATCTATGAAAACACAGCGGTCTGCATCCCCATCAAAAGCTATTCCAATATCATAATTACCTTTCTCCATTATAGAAATAAGATCACTCAGATTTTTGGGAGCTGGTTCTGAAGGTCGATTAGGGAAAGTACCGTCTGGCTCATTATTTATGCTATGAGTTTCAGCTCCAAACTCTTGAAAAAGCCTCTCAATAATAACACAACCTACTCCATTCCCTGGATCAAGTGCTACTCGCATCCCTTCAATACTACCTACTTTGTCAGAAACAAAATTAACGTAAGTTTCTAAGACCTCATCTGTAGAAAGTGTATTTATTTTTCCAGACGCATCTGATTCTATTAATTCATCTTCAAAGAATATTCTTTTAATCTCTATATTTCCCTCAGTATATCCAGTACCGTCAGGATGCCTGAAGCGAATTCCATTGTATTCTGCAGGATTATGGCTTGCAGTAATGTAAACTCCTGCCAAGTAAGGATTGGATGTCGAATTAGCCTTCCATGTAGCAAAATTTGCAACAGGTATTGGCACCATGCCAATTACATCCACATCAAAACCAGCCTTAGAAATTCCAGTAGCTACGGCTTCCTGTAATTCAGGTGAACTCACACGAGCATCACACCCTATTGAGACAGTACCTTTGTCATTATTCTTTGCTAAGAAATTGCCAAATGCTAAGCCTACTCTTTCACCTATATTTGCATCAAGTTCTTCGCCATAAACTCCGCGAATATCATAGGCTCTAAATATATCCTGAGAAATATTCATTATTGTCCTATTTAGGACGGTTTAAAAGAAATGCTCTTAATAGACACTACAGTTTGCATATTATGGTCTTAACTGAATCAACCATGGTAAAATTGGGTTCTGATGCACCCTATTTTGATTTACCTGATACAAACGGGAAAAATATAGCAATAGATAAATTTGAAGCCGATGCATTGGTAGTTATTTTTACTTGTAATCATTGTCCTTACGCAAAGGCAGTAGAAGATCGTTTAATTTTACTTGGAAATGATTATGGAAGTAAGGCTGATTTTGTACTAATAAGTTCAAATGAAGTTGAGAATTATCCCGATGATTCACCAGTTAAGATGGCTGAAAGACATTCTGCAAAAAATTACCCCTTCCCATACTTGTTTGATGAAACACAAGAAATAGCAAAGGCATACAGTGCTGTTTGCACACCTGATATTTTCCTATACAACAAAGATAGAAAATTAGAATACAGAGGAAGATTAGATGACAACTGGAAAAAACCAGAAAATGTAACTCGTGAAGAATTAAGGATGGCGATTGACGCTGTCTTGAGTGGTAACAAAATAGAATTTGACCAGGTTCCCTCAATGGGTTGTAATATCAAGTGGAAATAATCAGGCTTCCTCATCCGGCTTGTCTTTTCTGAATATACCTTTCCCAGATAACTTAAGCCAGATAATATACAAAATGAGTATTGACCAAGGAATAGCTACGGCAACAACTTGACCAAAATACTCCAGTGAAATGAAATAAATTACTGGCTGCATAATAGCTACGAATAACAAGAATGGTTTGTTTTCCATTATATTCACCATTGTTAGACACCTATTCTGATTGACTTATAATAATTCTCTAATTTAATACTGTGTTTTTTCGTTCTTTGGTGGGTCTACTATAGAGCCTATAACAGCACCATTTCACTCTTCAAACATTTTTTTTGTGGATTTGATTGTCTCCCCTGCGGAGATTAATACATCGCCCGTTGATTCTACAATATCTCCCATTTTATCTGTAACTCCTTCAGCTTGTTCTGCAGCCTTCTGTGCTAAATCTTGAGACATGTCCGAAACTTTCTGTGCAAGGAATTTAAGATCCTCTAATGCTTCATCCAAACCCAAAGTTTCAATCTTAGATTTCTTTTCCTCTGACATAAAGTAGGAAAATGGTGGTCATAATTAAATCTGTGCTTAATATTTATAGAAGCCTTCACCAGATTTCTTGCCTAATTTACCTTGTTCTACCATTTCGATTAATAGTGGACATGGCCTATACTTATCATCATTCAAATCACGATGTAATACTTCCATTATTGCTAAACAAGTGTCAAGACCAATGAAATCAGCTAATGTTAGAGGGCCCATCGGATGACTCATTCCCAATTTCATAACCGTATCTATCGCCTCGGGTTCGGCTACACCTTCCATAACACAGAACATTGCTTCGTTGAGCATCGGCAAAAGTATTCTATTACTAACAAAACCTGGAAAATCATTCACAAGAACAGGGACTTTGTTCAAATCCTGTGCTAGTTTAAATGTAGTATCAAAAGTATCATCACTGGTACTTTTAGCCCTGATAACTTCTACTAATTTCATTACAGGTACGGGATTCATGAAGTGCATACCTACAACTTTTGTAGGCCTTCCACTAACTTCAGCTAGGATACCTATAGGAATACTAGAAGTATTAGAGGCTAAGATGGTTTCATTTTTGCAAATATTTCCTAAATTGGTGAATAAAGTCTTCTTGATGTCTACATTTTCTACTATTGCTTCGATTATAATATCTGAATCACTTAAATCTTCAATTTTTAGAGTTGTACCTATATTTCCAAGTGTATTGTCCATATCACCTTGACTTATTCTTTCCTTTACGACACTTCTTTCTAAATTTTTAGTAATAGTTCCTAATCCATTTTCCACAAATTCTTGTTTAATGTCACAAATTATAACTTGATTACCAATAGCTGCACAAACTTGCGCAATACCTGCACCCATTTGACCTGCACCAATTACCCCTACTCTCATTTTTCACTTAATTTAATCATAATGGCATTCTGGACATGTAATCTATTCTCAGCTTGATCAAAGACAATTGAATAGTCAGCTTCCATCACATTGTCAGTCACTTCTCTATCTCTTTCGGCAGGTAAACAGTGCATGAATAGTGTTTTTTTACCAGTAGAATCCATTAACTTCTGATTTACTTGAAATGGTTCAAAGACTTCTCCTCTGGCTTCTGCTTCTTCTTTTTGACCCATAGATGCCCAAACATCTGTATAAATTACATCGGCATCTTTAACAGCATCGAATGGTTTATGGCTTATTTCTATATTTGAAATACCTGCATTCTTAGCTTTCTCCACTGTATCTTTGTCTGGTTTATAATCTTCTGGACAGCAACAAACAAAATGAAATGGAAAGCGCATCGCAAGGTGCAGCCAAGAATGAACAATATTATTTCCATCACCCATGTAAACTATCTTTATATTTTCAATATTTCCTAAATGTTCCCATACAGTGAAAATATCTGTCATTATTTGGCAAGGATGATTGTAATCAGTCAAACCATTGATTATAGGTATCGAAGAATGTTCAGCCAATTCTATGATATGTTTATGCTCGAAAAGACGTGCCATTATCATATCATTATATCGACTAAATACTCTTGATATATCCTTAATAGCTTCACGTTTCCCAATGCCAATATCAGTAGGTCCTAGAAAGAGTGCATGTCCACCCATCCATTCAAATCCAGTTTCAAAAGAAACTCTGGTTCTTGCAGAAGGTTTTGCAAATATCATAGATAGTGATTTATTCCTGAAATGTGGATAATCTTCTCTCTTATGGAATTTTGCTTTTACCGATTTAGCTAATTCTAGAATTTCCCAGAGTTCTTCTTTGCTATAGTCAGATATATGAAGAAAATGTTTATTCTTCATTAATCTCGATCTATTCGTGGAGCTAATAGAAATTTAACATTACCTTGGGCACCAGTCATATCATCAACAGCTAAATCTGCATCAACTTTTACAGGTAAATCACTACCAAGATTTATGTGTAAAATTCTGTCAGAAGGCAATGAATTAACCATTAGTGCAAAATATTCCAATGAAAAAAGAGACGTGGCGTCCTCTGACGAATCCAACTTCTCAAGCTGATCCTTTCCAAGTGAAACATCAACACTATTTTGATTATCACCCTCACATACTAACCTAAAACTATCTTTTGTTGTTGATAATGCAATATGATCTGATACTGATTTTGATGCTTTAAGACCTTGTCCTATCTCACCGACGACTACACTCACCGACGCAGGCAAATCTAGAGAAGGTACTTTGGGATCTGGCATTCCTGATGTATCTAGTAACGGCATTGCACGCGTTAAATTACCAATATTCACAACTAATCTGTTAAGTTTTTCATCCTTTTCTAGTTCAACCATATCATCTTTGCCAGCTACTGTTAAAACATTCTTGAATTTATCAATATCCAACCCCATTTCCATAACTTTAGCTTCATAACTATCAAAAGCAGACTTCATCATATTCGCCTCAATCATAGCTACATGAGAAGGGTCTACTGCTTTGATTTGTAATCCGTCCTCACTAACATTTAGCTTTGCTTCGTCTACTAATGAACCTACCGTTCCAATAAATTCTTTTAGATTATCTGCTTTAATTCTGGCTTTAAACACTTAACAACCTCCTGACTTGATTGGTGGCCGATATTTAACTTTTGTTTATACTTTTAAGGGAGGCATTAATCTAATATACTTAGCTCCGCTGAACATACGTTTTACTTCCCGGAGGGAGTTTTTGTCAGAGAAAGATTTGAAAAAAGGTACAACCACTTTGGGGCTTGTCTGCAAAGATGGAATAATAATGGCTACTGAAATGAGAGCTACAATGGGCAATTTAATTGGCCATAAAACAACACAGAAGCTCTTCAGAATATCAGATAACATGGCGTTAACTGTTGCAGGCTTAGTCGGCGACGCTCAAATGCTAGCTAGATGGTTATCTGCAGAAGTAAAACTCTACGAATTGAAACATGGGACTCAAATGTCGTTAAAAGCCGCATCAACATTGATGGCAAACATAATGAATGGTAGAAGATACATGCCATTTTGGGTTCAACTCCTTTTGGGAGGTAATGATTCCGAAGGTTCACACATTTATTCATTAGATGCAGCAGGAGGTTCAATACCTGATAAATTTCAGACAACCGGGTCTGGTTCACCTTTTGTTTATGGAGTTCTAGAAGATCGTTTTAAGGAAAACATGTCTTTAACTGAAGGTAAGAATTTAGGCGTTAGGGCACTAACGGCTGCAATGAAGAGAGATTCAGCTTCAGGGGATGGAATCTCTATGTGTGTAATTGATTCTAAGGGTTTCCAGAAAATATCAACTGAAGAAATCGAAAAAATTGAGACTAATTTGGCAGCCTAAGGCTGACCAAGAAAAGCAAGAAGGTCAAAATGGCCGTAGAAGACGTAATTAAACTAGTCAAGAAAGTCGCGACAGAAGTCATACCAGATAGCGTAGCTTTTACCGATGTTAAAGTAGAAGGATCAAATGTTGTTTTATACACGCCAAATGTTGAAATATTTTCAGATAATAACGACCTAATTCGGAATTTAGCTCAGAAAGTTAGAAAACGTATTGTTATCAAAGCTGATCCAAGTGTTAGGAAACCAATTATATCTGCTAAACAGAAGCTAAAAGAGATTCTACCCGAAGAAGCAGAAGTTATTGATATTATATTTGATGAAATTAATGGTGATGTGATTATTGAAGCCAAAAATCCTGGTAGGGCAATAGGAAAGCATGGAGTAGTATTGAATAATGTGCGTAGAGAAATTGGTTGGAATCCCATAGTTATACGTTCAGCTCCAATGGAATCACGGACGCTTAAAGAAATCAGAAAATATATGCTTGATAAAAAAATTGCAGAGGGTAGAAAGAAATTTTTGACAAGAGTCGGGAAAAAAGTTTTCAGAGACACCATAGATGGTGAACAACATGTCCGTGTAACTGCCTTAGGCGGGTACAGAGAAGTTGGTCGTTCATGTCATTTATTAATGACCAAAGACAGCAAAGTCTTGATAGATTGTGGTTTTAATCCAGGTAATGACAAGGAACCAAGTCCTTTCTTAAGTTCCCCTGAGGTTACACCATTAGAGGGTATAGATGCAGTAGTATTGACTCATGCCCACTTAGATCATTCAGCTTTACTTCCTATGCTATTTGTTTATGGATATGATGGACCTATCTATTGTACCCCACCTACGAGAGAATTATCTTCTCTTCTGCAAAATGATTTCATAAAGATTCAGAATGCTGAAGGTAAGAGAGTTCCATACAATACGGAACATATTAGACAAGCAATTAGAAATACCATTCCATTAAATTATGGAGATACTACTGATATTTCTCCAGATCTAAAATTAACATTTCATAATTCAGGACATATTCTAGGTTCAGCCGGAGCTCATTTCCATGTTGGTGATGGTCTGTACAATTTAGTTTTCTCAGGAGATATTAAATTTGAAAATACCTGGTTATTCGATAGAGCTGTCAACCATTTTCCTCGTCTTGAGGCACTCATAATGGAATCTACGTATGGAGGATACAAAGATTTCCAGCCGCCAAGAGAAGAAGGAACTAGAAATCTTACTGAAATAGTCAATAGAACTGTAGAAAAAAGAGGGAAGATCTTGATTCCAGTTTTTGCAGTAGGGAGATCACAAGAAGTCATGCTCGTATTAGAAAAAGCATTTTCTGAGGGCAAATTGAAAGATACGCCCGTCTACCTCGATGGTATGATATGGGAAGCTACTGCATTACACTCGGCATATCCTGAATATTTGAATAATAATCTACGTAACAAGATATATCAGAATCAGGATAATCCATTTAGATCTGAAATATTCAACAAAGTAGAAAGTAACGAAATGCGACAGGAAATATGCGGAAGAGATGAACCTGCAATCGTTTTAGCTACTTCAGGCATGGTAAATGGAGGACCAGTTATGGAATATTTGCGTCATTGGGCCCCTGATTCAAATAACACTATGGTCTTTGTTGGATATCAGGCATCAGGAACTATGGGTCAAAGACTGCAGCAAGGAACAAATGAAATTCATCTGCATGATAGAGAAAACGGTGGTATGGTTCCTGTAAAAGTAAATATGAATTTAGAAACTTGTGAAGGCTTTTCAGGTCACAGTGATAAGAGACAATTAATGCGCTATTTGAGAACAATAAGACCGAGACCTAAGATAGTCTTATTGAATCATGGTGATGCGCAAAAATGCGAGCAATTTGCTAATGATATAAGGCGTAAAGTTAGATTGGATGCTAGAGTACCACATAATCTAGAAACTATAAGGTTCATGTAAAATGGAAGATATCGAAGATAAAATTTTAGTGGCTCTCGAGGAATTGGAAAGATGGCAGAATCGAAAAATAAAAGTTAAAGAACGCTTAGAAAGGGGTGATGCTGATATCTCAGAATTAGATAGAATTGATGAACAAATAACACATTACGAAGGTTTATTACAGGATATGAAGAAAAAAATGTCATCAACAGATGTTTCTCGTACAATCTTCCGTTCAGGCAATCAATAATTAATACATATATAGGATATAGATTACAGTGGGTGAGGTGGCAGAGCCCGGCTATGCACGCGACTGCAGATCGCGACCACGGGAGTTCGAATCTCTCCCTCACCACCACTATTCTACATTCTTTCGGGTGCTTTTACTCCAAGAATTGATAAACTTTCGCTGAGTATCTTTTTAGAACAGACTACTAAATTAATCCTAAAATTCTCATTATCGTCTCCTAGGACCGGACAATCACGATAAAATTGATTAAAGTCAGAGGCTAAAGTATGAATGTAATTTGGAATATAGTGTATCGCTAGATTATCTACAGCTCTTTCAACTGCATTTGGCCATTTAGACAATGTTCGCAATAGTCTTATTTCTGATTCATCAAGATTTTTTTCTAATTTAAAATCAGGTGTGTTTTTGCCATAATTCCTAATTATTGCAGAGGCTCTTGCATGTGAATACATTGCAAACGGTGCTGAATCCCCCTGCAAATTGAGAGCTTCATCAATATTGAATGTGAAGCCTTTTTCAGCCTGAACTTTGAGAATATTATATCTGAGGGCCCCTATACCAATTTGCTCTGCTAGAATTTCTTTATCGGCAGTACTCAAATCTGTCTCGGATAACTTTTCTAATGCTAAATCTGTAATTTTCCCCATTACATCATCCAAATAGACAACTCTTCCTGCCCTTGTAGACATCTTACCGCCAGGCAAATTGACAAATGAATAGAACAAAGCTTGGGGTATTTCTGATTTCAATTCTCTAAGTGCTATTCCAAGTAATTTACTTTGTAACTTGTGGTCCTCACCTAGAATATTTAATGCACGATCAAATCTTCTAAATTTATCTAGGTGATATGCTATATCTCTTGTTGTGTAGAGACTTAGGCCATTGTCTCTAGTAAAGAAAAATTTTTGATTCCGTCCAGCAATGTTTTCTTTCACTAAATCTAAATAATACGCACCCTTTTCCTCCTTACAGAGACTGCTTTCTTTGAGTAAATCTATGACTTTTACAACTTCTCCATTAGCTATCAAATCCGATTCATGATAATATGTTTCTGCTTCTGCACCTAAATTTTTCAGGGACTCTTTCATTCCCTCTAACATCATTTTTGCAGCATCTTTAACTTCATTCAGTGCATCTTTGTTTCCACTTTCTATTAATTCCATTTTCTCATAGATTCTAGATTTGACATCCTGACTATTTTTCAGTTCCTCGGAGGCATGGCGGTAACATTCAACTAGTTCATGATCCTTTTTCCCTTTACCATTTCCCTTATAATTTGCTACACCAAATGCTAGTGTTGCTGCCTGCCTTCCTGTGTCATTTACATAATACTCAGTACTGACATCGTGACCATAATATTCCAAAAGCCTAGCAATACTATCACCAATAATAGGATTTCTCGCTCTTCCCATATGAAATGGACCCGTGGGGTTTGCAGAAGTGTGTTCAATAAGTATCTTTTCTCTTTTGACGTTTCCCTTTCCGTAATTACTACTCATTATTTCCAAAACAGTATCTACGCTAATCTTGTTCCAATCTATAGTTACATTACAATAACCTTTCTCAGTTTCAGTCGATAAAACGCAATCATTGTCTTGTAAATCTTTCCCAATTTCTGTAGCAATCCAACCGGGATCTTTCTTGAGCGCTTTTGCTGCCGGAAAACAAATTATTGCAAAATCGCCTTTTGGTGGGTTCCTATCTATAGGTAATACTGGCCAATCTCTCTTTTGTACTATAATTGATATAGTTTTGACAACCTCTCCAATTACGCCTATTACCTTCTGACTCACAAGTATGTTGTACTGAAAGGGGGTTTAAGCTTATCCAATATACCTTGGAACAGAGGAAACTTCCGGCGGTGCTTGATCACGTACAACCTTCACCTCTTGTTCTAAACTTTCGGCCTCTTTTAGCAATGGCCCAGGATCTAGCTCAATTGCTAGTAATAATTCATCTATAGCTTTGATAACGCTGGCAGCAGCCCTCGCATCTGGAAGGTCCTCACTCACTTCTGCTAAAAGACCAAGTACATTCATTTTTCTAATTTTACCTTCATTCAGCAATGCACCAGTTATTCCACCAACCGTCCCATATGTGAATGGTTTAACTTTTGCTTCTTCAATCCAAACTCTAGAACCCTCTGTGGAAGTAATTCCATAAACTTCATTTTCCTTACCTTTTTCTTTAGGCCCTGAATTGAAACCTTCTGCAGATATTACCTTCGTACACCCATTTTTCTCAGCCCAGTCTAATAATGAATTGACCAAATCTTTAGTTATTTCTGCAGGTGGAGTGAACTCACTAACACAAACAACCACTTGGTTGCAAGTTCCATCATTACAGACCTGTTCACCTGAATAAAGTCTCATAGGGCTGTGAGGTTCACCATCTTTCACTACTGATATTGCAGGAAATCTTGGGCTATCTATTATACCTATTTGTTCTAATTTCAGAGTATTAATCAAGAAATTAGCTACTATAGTACCTACCAAACCAATGCTAGGAAAACCGTCAATAAGTACAGCACCTTTTAGATTTTGTTTAACGATTTCGTGAATCTTTACAGAATCACTCATAGGAGTTCATCGAGGTCAGCATCATCATCTAAATCAGGTAGATCAGAATCGTCATCTAGGAGATCACCTAAATCATCATCTAAATCATCATCAGAATCGCTGAAATCCTCTTTTAACGAATCTCCTCCTCCAACAACTTTAAGCCTAGTCCAGAGTGAAAAATCGTTAATATCACTTCTGCTAGCAAAACGTTTAGCATCACTTACAGTACGAAATTTTCCGAGTATGGGATCTCCCTCACCAGGTTCTGCAGGCAACATGATGTACCTCTCTTTGTTAACGATATCTCCGACAAGAAGACGGACAGCTTTGAGCACATCGGGGTTAGATTCAGACATTTTTAACTCCAACATGCTAACTGGCCACATTTAAATAATTTTATGGTACTATCTTTGGAAACCAAAGCGGTTAACTACAGGCTTGTTTCCTTACAATTATGGTAGACCGTAAGGCTCGCATATTACGGGGAGTTGCTGAGTGTGTGACTGAGGATGAGTTAGATGGATTATTGTTATCCAAAGATACACCTAATGCATATATTGGTTTTGAACCCTCAGGTTTACTTCATGCTGGTTCATTAGTACCTATGCTGAAATGCCGAGATCTTATTGACACTGGTTTTCAGGTAACCATTCTTTTGGCTGACTGGCATGGCTATATTAATGACAAATTAGGGGGTGATTGGGGAAATCTTAGAGCAGGTGTAGAATATCAAAGACAGATGTTTTCAGTATTTTGTCCTGGTGTTCAATTCAAAACAGCTAGTGAGTTGGTCAAAGGAGAAGGGTACTGGGAAATGGTCCTTAGAGTTTCAAAAGCTAGCAGCCTCAAAAGAATGCGCAGGGCCTTGTCTATAATGGGTCGTGGAGAAAAAGATGGAGACAAAGATATGTCTAAATTTTTCTATCCTGCAATGCAAGCTACTGATATCTATGCATTAGATGCAGATTTAGCTTTAGGAGGTATGGACCAACGTCATGCACATATGTTAGCCAGAGATGCTGCAGACAAGTTAAAAATGTCTAAGCCCGTTGCCCTACACACTCCTTTGTTGGGCTCATTATCCGGACCTGGTAGAATGGATGCAGACGGTAAAATGTCAAAATCGAACCCCTCTGGAGCTTTGCTTGTCCATGATGATAAAAAAACTCTGATGAAGAAAATATCAAAAGCATATTGCCCTTTGGAAAGAAAAGCAAATCCTATACTTGATTTATGGGAATATTTACTTGATCCTGCCCTCCCAAAGATAGTAATTGAAAGACCAGAAAAATTTGGTGGAAATCTTGATTTTGATTCTTACAAGGAACTCGAAACGACATACCTTTCAGGAACTTTACATCCACTAGACCTAAAAAACGGAACAGCTTCTGCGTTCTATGAAGTAATACGACCTATGCAAGATGCTTGTGCTGCTAATCCGGGCCCATATGATGGGTTAACTTCTGCGCTAGATTAGTTTTGGTGGACTTTTATTACTAATAATCACAACTGACTCTCCTGCTAAAGGTATAGTTGCAATCATAGCTTTTATCCACGTTTTCATTTCCATAAGGCTAATCCCCCTATATTCCACAGGCAATGTCTGGATTAATTCAGGCAATTGTCTCATTAATCTCTGGGCAGCCATTATATTTCCAGTTTCAATATGAACAGCCAAGGCATCTGCTTGTGCTAATGTTTGGACAATATCTTTCTCCTGCCTATCATCCAATTCTAACCACAAATCTTCAAATATCTCGTGTGCTTCATGATAATCGCCTGTATTGTGTTCTTCGAGGGCCTTATTCCACAATTCTTCAAAATCCATCAATACCAGCGATGGTAAGCTGGATGGCCTTCTGTTACTGCAACAAAAAGGCCTCTACCAGTTGCACATGTTTTGCCCTCTGCCTTAAGTTCTACAATTACTTCAGCTCTATCATTTTGCAAACCTAATACTCTACTCTTCAACATAAGTTTTGGGCCAAAGGGTGTTGGTCTGTTTAATTTCACCTCATATTGGGCAGTTACAGTACACTGAGGCTCATCAAATCCATTATTATCCATTATAGCAATGGCTGCAGTCCAGTTACCGTGGCAATCAATTAAAGAGCCTATTAACCCACCATTAATTACACCTGGAAAAGCTTGGTGCTTTTCTTCACATTCAAATTCCATTTCTAATCCGCCCTCAGCTCGATAAGATTTGATTTGCAAACCCTCTTTATTTGATGGACCGCATCCAAAACATATTGAATTTGGGGCATATTCTTCTTGTACTGATTTTTCACTCATTAGTTTAATTCCTTTATTTGATTGTCAATTAAGTTTACTGCATAAGTTAGCATTTCTTTATCAAATGCAAATTTAGCCCCTGCTGCTTCAAAAAGTTCAGGGAGTGTTGCATTTCCACCCAAACTGAGGGCATGCCTATACTTTTTCACCGCTTTTTTCTGATTCTTTAGTGCATTCCCCCAAACTTGTATGGCTCCTAATTGAGCCATGCCATATTCTACATAGTAAAAAGGAACATGATATATGTGTAATTTATTGTGCCAACCCGTTGCGATGAAGTCTTCAAATTCCGAAGAATCTAAATCATCAAAAGTTTGGAACCTTTTCCACAGTTTTGTCCATTCTGCGTCACAATTTGCAGGAACCATTGCGTCTTCTGGATTTGTATATGCCCAATGCTGAAATCCATCTACCACTGCCATATAAGGCCAAAACATGATTGATTTTTCTAGATGTTCAATTCGAGCCCTATTGGCATCATTAGAATTGTAAAAACCACCGTGGTCTTTAGTAATATATGGCGCAGCCAATAACTCCATCGACATTGATGCTACCTCTGCAAATTCCATGCCCACTTCTCTTTGTGGGGCATAAGGCAGTTGGTCAGATTCAAACACATGAAATGCATGCCCTCCCTCGTGTAACATAGTCTGAACATCATTGTGTGTGCCTACTGCATTCATGAAAATAAAAGGCAATCTGCGGTGATAATATTCAGTACAGTATCCTCCAGGTGCCTTTCCTTTCCTGTTAGCAAGATCAAGTAATTTTTGATTTCGCATTACACTAAAATGATTGCCTAAATCATCATCTACAGCCTCAAATATGTTATGGCACTTTTCCTCTAATTCAGAAGCGTCTTTGAAAGGAGTTAATGGATTCCTGTTAAACGGGTCTACGCTTAAGTCCCATGGTTTTAGAATATCTAAACCAAGCTGTTCTTTGCGTTCTTTCATTAATTTATTTACAAACGGTTTAACAACTTCTTCTATTGCTGAGTGGAACTCTAAGCAATCCTCTGGACTATAGTCAAATCTTTTAAGATACTCCCACCTCCATGATCTGTAATTGTCATAACCTGCGTTTTTAGCAATCTTAATTCTTATTTCTAGTACCTTTTGCCAAATCTTGTTTATTTCTTCACGATCTTCTAATCTTCTTTCGGCAGCCAATCTCCATGCTTTCTCTCTCTTTTCACGGTCAGTTTCAAGAAGAACGGGAGATAATTGAGTAATAGTTACTTCTTCACCCTCCCAGTCAACAGTCTGAGCCCCGATAATAGCATCATATTCTTTTGACAGTTTACTATCTTTGGTCATTAGTGGTAGATTTTCCTTGCAGAACATGTCTACTTCACTCTTCATTGCTCTCAAAGGTATGTCAAAATTCTCAGGTAAAATACCCGTTTCAAGCAACTTTTCCTTCAGTAGTTGATCTTTAGAACTAGCATTTTCACTAATATCTTCTAAAAAGGTATGGAATCTCTTTTTGGCATCTTCATCTGTTGTGTCTACTGTTGTAGAAACATAAACGTCCGTTCCAACCTCTCCGATTAATTCGCTGAAATCAGACCAAGACTTCATCCATATATCAATATTACTTTCATTTAATTCTTGACTAAGCAAATAATCAAAATAAGGTTCGTAATTGTTCCACTTCCAATCCTGCATTTCTTTGCTATTCTTGGGGAGTTCTAAGGCCATTTGACACTATAGCGGTGGCGCTATATTTCAGTCTCTTTATTAATTAATTCAATTTAATAACTTTGAAAGTATTAGGACCCACGCTAACTTCATCCCCTTCTTTTGAACCCTCTAAGGCTTTAGCTATTGGGTTAGTTAAGGGTAATTTGCCTGTTTTAGGATCTGCCTGTTCTGGATTAACTAATTGGAAGTTATGTTCTGTTTCCTTTGCTAAATTTTTGACGATCAAACTGGTCCCTATCGTAGCACCCTCAAGTGCTTTCGTTTTCTCTTCTTTTTCTTCAGTAACTGTAGTTTCAATACTGCCCAATCTTGCTTCCTTAATCTTAGCCTCTAAGTCTTTATTACCTTCAGATAGGGCATCAGCTTCTTCCTTCATTTCTCTAGCTTCCTCTTGAGATTTTGGAATCTCTATATTCATTGCCTTTATTTTTCTCTCAGTGTCTTCTTCACTTCCAATAGTATTACCCTGTAAGAATTCAAGATCCTCTTTCAATCGCTCATGCTCAGTTTTTTCAGATTCTAATAACCTTTCAGCTTTATTTCTTTCATCCGTGGCAATATTTAATTCACTTTTAGCTGAGTCAAATTGTTTCTTTAGGCTTTCCATCACTTTACTTACTTGTTCAGATGCTTTCTCCAAAGCATTTAACTCATCTTTTGTTCTCATTTTACGATCAGTCTCAGCCTTGAGATCAGTTTCGATTCCCTTATTAGATGTCTTTTGTTCTTTTACCTGTTCTTGAAGTTCTTTCAATGAATCTGTTAAATCAACAATTTCTCCTTCTTTAGACCTGTACTTTTCAGTCTCCTGTTGTAATTCCACAATTGTTTCCCTCTCCAAGTCTAATTCACTCAAAGTGACTGAAGCTTTTTCTCGGGCACCTGCTAAATCCTTTTTAGCCTTCTCTATATCTGCTGCAAGTGTTGTAAATTTATCATTAATTCGCTTTTTGTTTTTGTCCATAAGTTTCACTTCCCTGTCTAAATCTTTTCTTCGTTGTGCTGCTTCTTTCCTTTCAGCATCTGCAGCTTTTTCTCTTTCATTTGCTTCCAATGTACTCTGTTCATATTCCATAATCTCTTTTTCAAGATTGTTCTTTTCCTCGACGGTTTTGTCATATGCAGCCTTTACAGAATCATAGGATTCTAGTGCATTGATTGTATCTGGTTTTTCTACTTTCAACTTCTTTTCGGCTTTCAAAGCTCTTTCATCAGCATCCTCACTCATTTTCCTTAAAGAACTAATTTCTCGAGTCATTCGATCACTGAGCCTCATATCATTCTCATGCTTCCCCCTTAAATCTTCAATTTCTTTTTCGAGATTGGATTTTGCCGCTAAGTCATCATTTAACTCCTTTTCAGCCATTCTAGCCCTCTTTTCGACTTCGGAAGTGGCAAGTCTCGCAGTTTTTAGTTTACTTTCTAGTGAATTGTTCAAAGTTTCCACACTTTGGTTTAATGCAGTTAGTCTATCTAATTCACCATCTAAATCATCAATACCTTCATAATCGATTTCACTAGCCGTTGTTCGGACATCCTCTATACTTTTCTCAGCATCTCTCAGCTTTTCTTCAGTGTCCTCAAATTCTTGAAGTAATTCTTTATTCTTATCTACTTCACCATCTTGTATCTTTTGCTGACGCTCAATCAAATCTTGTTTCTTCAGAATAGCTTGCCACTCTTCATCAATATTTCCTAAGATGTAGAGTGTACCGCCTCCTGTAACCATGCTGCCCAATACAACGACAAAAAATCCAATCCCTGGCCCCCAACTCACAGGATTTATCCTTGCACTAAGTAAATCTGCTTGACCCTGTTCACTCGAACTTACGTATTCAAGACACCCTTCGCCACCATAAAAAGTCAAGGCGTTTGCTATACAACCAAGAACTTCTTCCTCACCTAATTCAGTATTAAGTCCAGCTTCATCTTTCAGAAGTGCATCTGTCCAAGACATATAATACATGGATGTTGTTAAAATTCCCAGAATTAAAACCAGAATTGCAGAGTACTTTAAATTTGTAAGAGCCTTTCTTAAATTTTTCTTGTGTAGATTCTTGATTGAATCATGGCTCATGTATGCAACACCCAATGCTAAAATTGCAGTTCCATAAGCTAACCTCTTAACAGCTTCAAATGCAGTTGCTTTTTCAGCACAAGAACCACAATTTGCACTATCATAATTTTTCCTTTCGGTTTCCCCACTATCTGTATCAAAATAGCTGTAATGATCTGTGTGGAAACTGTATTCAAAACTATAATAGACAGTACCGTTATCAGGATTTACAGGATCTAAAATATCCTGTCTTGTTCCACTTATTTCAAACCATTCACCATATTCACCACTGCTATGTATAGCAATGATGACACAAAGAAATGTAACGACAGCAACCGCTTGTATCTGTTGGAGCTCTTCTTTCATGGGGATTGGTTTTTGTTCCACTTCCTATTTAAAGTTTAGCTTTTTCTCAGTCGGATTAATTATGTTATTCTAAGCATTATTTTTTTCAGTTAACATTTTAACACCACCATTCTGTCAACAACCAATGAAGGTCTGTCCAGTCTGTCAATATGAGGAAGAAGAGGAAAGTGAAATCTCATGTGCTATATGTGGTTCAGACCTAGAATCAGATTTAGTTCCAAGTGGTGAATCTAATGTGGAAAAATCTGAAGTTGAAGCAGAAAAAACAGAAGTGAAGAAAGATACCTCTGTAGAAATTACTAATGAAGAAGTTTCCGAAATGACTGATGAGGAGAAAGTAATTGAAGAAACTCCTGAGATGACTGATGAAGAGAAAGAAATTGAGGAGGCTTTAGCTGCCACAGAAGTTCCAGAGTCTGATAATAAAAAAGGATTTGATGCCTCTAAATATCTTTCTTTCTTTTCTAATCTTAATGAATATCCTGACAAATTTGTTACAAGACTGGATAAAACCTTCAAAAAGGATGGTAAACTAACCTATGCTTCTCCTTTAGCAGCTTTATTTGTCGCTATTTTAATTTTCTTTAGTGTTTTAGCCGTTTCTGCAATAACGGTCCCAAGGGGATTAGATCTTAATGGAGAAGGTGAATCTGTGAAGCTTTCGAATGGTCCTAGTTATGATAGAGAAGCAACCCCTACTTCAGAACCTTCCAGTGGTGAACCATTTAATTGTGAAATGTGGGATAAGACAAGATATATTGATCATAGAGATGAAAATGGCATTAAAATTACAGACACTAATAGTAGTGGTGAAATAGATGATGATGAAAGATACGGTTGCCCAGTAGACATAAATTTTATTTCAGGCTCAATAATTTTTATCCTGAACTTGATATTCCTAACTTTGGCATTTTATTTGTACAAATCAATCCCAAATACCTCTCTAACTCTACCAATACTTATTTTTGGTTCTAGTCAAATCCTGCTTTTCATAGTTTATGGGGGTTTATTGGACAGACTTATCTTTGCTATTCCCCTAACATTTGGTTTTGCTTGTGCAGTCTGTTTGATAGTTTCAGTATCATTATTGTTTGGACGTATTTCATTAGAAAGACCCTTAGATGAACCTGTATCTTTGAATTTTTATTTCTTTGTAATGGTTGTAGCTCTTTTACTTTCTTCAGTCTTCATAAACTATGCCCAAGGACCATATGCTGTTTGTGAAAATCCCTATTCGGAAAGGCCAACTCCACTTGAAGAACTCTATGATTATGGACTTGATGGAGACCCCGGCACTACTTTAGCACTCCAAGATGATGGAGAAAACGATGGTTTAAGAAATGTATGGGATTCATTTGATGATTTTGGAAAAGATGGTAATGAATCTTTTGATGCAAACGGTGATGGTAATTATTCAGCTGCTGAATCGTTTTCTGATTTTGGAAAAGATGGAAAACCCGCTTTTGATTTAGACGATGATGGAGACTATAATCCAGTTAATGAATTCTTTGAAGATTTTGGAAGAGATAGAATACCAAAATTTGATTATGATGATGATGACAATTATACGCATGAAAATGATACAGCACCCGATGAAGACGGTTCTGAAGGAAACGGCATACTAGACTGGGAGGATGAAAATGATAATGGAACATGGGATGAAGGAGAAGGTGAGTATTGGGAGGATGAAAATGATAATGGAAAATGGGACCCTAAAGAATTAGCTCCTGATGATGGTGAAAATAATGGTCAATACGATTTGGGAGAACCCTATGTTGATGCTAACGAAAATGGTCAATGGGATGCTGCGGACTTAGAAAAGGATGAAGGAGAAGGAGATTTTATTAGACAGGATTATGAGAAATATTATGATGATAATGGAAATGGGAAATATGATGAACCAGAAAAATTCCGGGATACAAATGGAAATGGTATTTACGATGAAGGTTATAGCACTGAAAGAGAAGATTTCTTAGTCAAAATGTCTGATATGGATGTAGGTGAAATAACTGCATGCCAGCTTTTGGAAGTAGATGGTAAGCCTGCACCTCACAAAGACATGGGAGTAACATTTGTCGACTTCAGTGCAGGTCAAGACAGTACAATAATGCTGTTAGCTGCTACTTTCCTTTTCATAGGTATTGGCAACTGGTTAGTATCTAGTACAAGAATAAATGATATAGATGAAGCAAAGTACATGACCATGATTATATCTGGTTTGGTTCTTCAATACTTAATATTTGCATATAATATGCTATCTAATGAAAGTGGTTTTGGACTTGATGAAAATGATTTAACTCTTACAGTAATGGCTTTAGGTATCTCCTCAGTAGGTCTTTATTCTTTTTACAGTAAAAGAAGAGGTGAACAAGGATCAATAGGCCTTGCATACTTTGCCATATTTGCAGCAGGAATCTTCTCTCTTTTTGCTACTTTTGTTGTACCCATTCTTTTGGGTGGAGTTGAAATTGGATCAATGGATGGGGACGCAAAGTTCAATCTAGTCTTATCTGCAATAGTCGCTGCGGTTGGTTTCTGGCTAGTTTACAAGTTCGGTTCACAAAGATTAAGAGAAATGTCTCTGGCAAGTGATAGAGCTATGCCAAACAGAGAAGATCCTTTTTCACCTTCAATAGATGGTCAGCAGAAAGCAATGCCTGAATGGTCTGTTGATTCAGCAATGGAATTCTTGATGCAAGAGTATGGAGATGAATTTCAGATTGAATTAAAACACTCGACAGAACACACACCCGATTTAGAGTTAGTTGAAAAGACAATGATGGACACCGTTGATCAGTCTGTTGAAATAAGACCTGCCATAGAAGTAGACTATGACGTAGACTTCCATGAGATTGCAGAAGCTTATTCTACAACAAGAGAAACTGTCGATGAAGTAATTACACATTTGACTTCAGGAAAGAACATTATGTTATTTGGTGAACCTGGAACTGGTAAGACGGCATTGTCAAATATTTTATTGACAAAATTATGTGGTGAGATTGAACAACCAAATGGAAGTAAAGCACCAAATTACACTATTGTAACAGCAAATGCTGAATGGTCTAATTTCGATGTTATAGGGGGTATTTCTCCGGATGATTCTGGTGGTTACTATTTCAAAGATGGATATGTCGCAGAGGCTGCTAAATTATGTGAAAAATCCATCCGTGAAAGAGGTAAACCACACTATTTAGTTATCGATGAGTTTAACAGAGCAAATATTGATGAAGCGTTTGGTAAATTATTTACAGTTTTTGAGTACAGAGATAAACAGCCACTTTTGACTCATAAAGAAACGGGAGGTGCACCATTCATGATGCCTCCAGAATTTAGAATTATAGGGACGATGAATACACAAGATAAAAACACACTTTTCAACGTTGGTTTTGCGTTAATGCGTCGTTTTGCATTCGTAGAAATTGGGCTTCCTTTACCTGAGGACGAGTATCACCGTATGCCTGTTTTTGTTTATTTCAAATTGAAAAAATTAGGTTTAGTTCCAGACAGGCCTGAAGGTGATGATCTTTGGAAATTTGAAGAAAAATGCCGCCATTATCCAAGTCGTAAATTTGATTTCTATGATGATGATGGGCATATGTACGCCTGCCACGAAAAATTGGTGAAGTTTTTAGCACCAGGTGAACCACCTAAGAGAGGAGATGAAACAGCCGTAGGTGTAAGAACTTTCCGTAAAATAGGACCTGCCCTTTTGATAGATTCAATGGTTACAATATTTAATTCTATTAAGAAATATGGACCCGAATTGGCTCTTGATAGAGTCATTCGATCTAATATTATGCCTTCTTTAGAAGGATTGGAAAGAAACGAAATACGAAGTATGTATCTGCACGCTAAAGAGGTATTAGGACCAAATTCGTTGGTTACTGAGACATTAGATAGAATGGCTAACTCAGATAGTCTAAGTCTTTTCTGATGTCTGAAATAATAGTCCGTAAGTGGGATCCATGCAAAGATGGTGAAGTTAAAGAAGATTTATTGAGACAAAAATTAGAGGCGAAAGGGTATCATGTTTCTTGCTATACATATAGTCCTGGAACTTATTTTGGAGAACATAAGCATGGTGAAGCAAAGATTGATGCTGTAGTATCTGGCATATTTAGAATGGGAATGTATGGAAAATTTGTAGACCTAGGTCCTGGTGATTGGATAGAAGTTCCAGCTGGTTCTGTACACTCTGCAGAAGTAATCGGAAGCCATCCTGTTGTTAGCTTAGATGCAATAAAAAATTAGTGATTATGCATATCGTTGCCACAACATTGGGGAGACTTTATTTGGCCACAACCTGTAGGGCATTTGGAGACATTTACAGTAGCTCCAGTATCATTTGTAATGGTCTCATGGGCTAGTTCTTCTCCACAAGAACCACAAGTTAGCCCTCTAACAGACATATCACAATTATGACAAACATATTGCACCATATTTAATCTATAAGATAGTTGCTTATAAAATAATCATATGTATTCAGATAATCTGGTTTCATATTCACTAAAATAGTTCGATATGATTCTCAAATCAAAATTTCTTAGTATCATTTCTTTTGGTTCCCTTTCTAATAAAAATTTAAATGAACTTTCCACCAATTTTGCAGGATCAATATTTGTTAATCCTAAATGAGTATAATATTCATTTGTTAACGTAACTTTGTGTGTGGTGGAACTTCCATTTGAAACAATTACTTCAAACATCCAGCCATCAGTGTTATCTGTTTTACTTACTTCAATACTATTCATAAATTTAGATCCTTGACCATATAATAATCTTCTAACTCATAGCCTAATTTCTCATAATAAAGTCTTGTCCCTGCACCATGTGTAACTCTAATTTTGTCATAATTATTAGATTTCTTCTCAGCAATTTTCATTAATTTAGTACCTAAGCCCATGTGTTGCACACCCGTACTAGTCTTTCCTATATTTGCAGACTGACCTGTGACCTTCAATTCTCTTACGGTTGCGTTATCATCTAATCTTAATCTCACATAGGCTAAGAGCTTTGAACCTGATTCATAGGATATGAAATATTCTTTGCCACCACTAGCTTTGTACTCAACCTCCTTTAACTCTGCCGTGGAAGGATCTATCTGAGCTCTCCAAAGCTCTCTGCAATTAATACAATTACACTTTTTCCCACGTCTCTTTAATTCCCTCCTAGCATATTGTCTCAAATTAGAATTCATTACACCAGCTATAACTTGTGGCTTGGGAATATCTCTCTGTATTCTTTGGATTCTCACATAAGATGGTACTATTTCTTTCAAATCAGCCACCACTTTAGCAGCTGTTTCAGTATCATATGGGATGAAATCACCCGGATTACGTGAAAGTGGTGAACCTTTGACTAATAAAGTAGGATACAACTTCAGCATATCTGGTTGAAAGTCTTCTTCCTCAAATAATCGTTTGAAATCCCTTAAATCGGTTTCAGGCGTCATTCCTGGTAATCCTGGCATCATATGATAAACAACCTTGAGTCCAGCCTCTTTCAATGCTTTCGTAGCTTTAATTACATCATCTACTTTTTGTTGACGATTTAATTTATCATGTATATCATCATCCAAACATTGTACTCCTATTTCCACCCTAGTAGCTCCTTGTTTTCTCATTTGAAAAACAGTCCAGGGATTACACTCTGTAGGTCGTGTTTCCATTGTTAAGGCTACACACTTGTGTTTTGCTCTACCATTTTTGTGCAGAGCCTCCTCTAAAGGTAATCTCTCACCATTAAGTGTTTCAAATGCCCCCGTTAGAAATTCATCCTGATAATCTGGAGTTCTAGCTGTAAAAGTTCCACCCATTATAATTATCTCAATTTTATCTGTGGGGTGCCCATTTCTAATATACTGTTCAATCCTCGCATTGACCTGAGAACTTGAATTGTAATTGTGTCTTCTACCTCTCCTTGCTGCCGGTTCATGCCCAGTATATGATTGTGGACTCTCATTGGTTGGTCCACCGGGGCAATAAGTACAGGTTCCATGAGGACAAGCGGCTGGTGATGTCATAATTGCAATAGGAGTCACACCTGCGCTTGTCCGCATTGGCTTAACTCTCAGTAATTTCGCTAATTCAGGTTCTTTAGATTTATCAATTTGAGCTAAAAGTTGATTATTTGGTGGAACCATATCGAATTTGTGCTCCTTCGCCACTTCTAGTTTAATTAATTGTATTTCTTGTCTTGTTTTAGGCTTCTTCTTTAGGAGACGACTAACTACTAATTCAGCTTCTGTCATTTTAGTATATGTCCTTTTTAGCTTTTGTCAAAACATTTGGACTTTTGCCATTAACTAAGACATCATCTTCTATCCTAACACCACCTTTGCCTGGAATATAAATTCCTGGTTCAATTGTTACTGCCATTGATTCTTTTGCGATAACTTTTGATTTATAGGTTAAAGATGGAAATTCATGTATCTCTAATCCAAACCCATGGCCAGTTCCATGAACAAAATTTCTACCATAACCTTTGCTTCTTATGAAATCCCTTCCTGCTTTGTCAATTTTATGTCCACTGTTCCCTTCCGTAAGAGCTTTGGTAGAACGTATATTTGCTTCCAATACGATTTGATAGACTTCTTTCATTTTTGTAGATGGTGCACTATCTACAAAGTAAGTTCTGGTTATATCTGAACAATAACCATCCCAAAAAACTCCAAAGTCACAGATTACCGGATCTCCTTTTTTCAGTTTCCTATTTGTATTGGAATGATGAGAATGTGCGGCGTTTGGTCCTGAGGCAATTATAGTAGTAAACGAATTTTCTTGGACTCCATGTCTACCCATAAAATAATCAATCTCAGTTCTTACTTCCCTTTCAGTTAAGCCTTCTCCGCACTCAACCAAATTTCTTGCAAATTCCTGTCCTGCATCTGATTGTTTGATAGCCTTTCTTATTCTTTCTAATTCTTCTTTAGTCTTTACACCCCTCATCTCAGTAACAAAATCATTCCTAGAATTGCTTACTCCTCTTCCTAAACTTATCTTTGAATCTGAATAAACCTTTTTTATCTTTTTTTCATTGAGGGTATTTTTTAGTACTTCTATTGCTGTTTTGCCATCAGATTCAATATCGGGGTAATGGGTCCATAATCTAATATCATTTATTGAGGACTCCTTCCTACATCTATGTTCCTCTAATGAAGAAGTTATAGCCATAGGGTCTCCTTTGTTTGGAATAACTACAAAATTCATTGTAGAACCTGGAGGGCACCCTGGTGGTGACTCGGAATTAGCTAGATATCTAGTATTGCCTGGTAAACAACAAATAAAGGCATCACGATCTCCAAGATTATCTTGTATTTTATTCCATCGACTTTTGTAATTAATTTCCATTTTCCCTCAACAATGAATTTGCTAATGCATAGCCTGGCAACATATTTCCTAGAATCAATAATATGGCTATATTATAATGTTCTTTCGTAATGAACAGAACTGAACAAATGATTAATACCAGATAGAGAGTTAAAATGTAAACTTTTGTAAATTTCATATTCCCTCCATAATTATAATGCCATCTTCAACTAAAGTAGGCCCTAAATCATACCAATATAATACAAATAAAATAATCATTGGGACTACCTGCATTGCTAAGTCATCATCAAACCATTTTATTTTTGGTCTTTCAGCTATTACTGCCGCAATACTACCTATTACTGAATAAAAAAGAACACCTACTATCAGTTGATAGACTACAAAACTACATGCTAGACCGCATATTATTCCATTTTTATCACCCCATTTTTTGGTTGCTTCACCGATAACTGGATCTGTGTAGGCTGCCATTATTATAGTTGCAATAACTAAACTCTGAGGAAAAAGACCGATTTCATGAAGTCCGAGAAGTAGACACGAACCGCTGGCAAACCAAACAAAACTAGCAATCCTATCTTTCTCATAGTCTCTCATTCCCAATATTTTGATTCCTTTGGTAAGACGAGCTATCTCGATGGAAACAACCAACAACCAGAATAGAACAATGAAATAGCTTCTCTGTAGCCCTAGTATTTCGGATGGAAATAGAAAATACACTACGAAACAAGCTGCAATTGTGTGGTTGAAACGTCGATATATTTGTTCATCAATCATGGGTTATATCCCTGATTAAAGAACGGTTTAGATATGTATATCTATATTCAGAAACTGAGCCATTTCCTTGTAACGACTTCTTATTGTAACTTCAGTTAAATCTGCAGCTCGTGCTACATCTTTCTGTTTCCTTCTTTCATTGTTTACAATAGATGCGATATACACTGCAGCAGCTGCCAATGAAATAGGGACTGAATTTGTTAGTGGTACATCTTGTGCGGCTCTTAGTAAGTCTCTTGCAGCACCTTCAACTTTAGGTGAAAGTTCTAATTTAGAACATATTCTTGGTAAATAATCCTCTGGAAGAGGTGGCATTGAGTGCATTTTTAATGCTTTTACCATAACTTGGTAAGTCCTTGAAATCTCCTTTCTTGAATATCTACTATGCCTGCTTATCTCAGTTAGAGTTCTTGGAACACCTTCTTGCCTGCATGCAGCATATAATGCAGCACATGCTACCATCTCAATAGCTCTACCACTCAAAGATTGCTCTTGAATAGCCCTTCGATAAATGAATGCAGCAGTTTCTTGAATTCTTCTTGGCAATTTCAAATTGGTTGCAACAGCTTGCATTTCTCTCATTGCAACAGCCATGTTTCTTTCAGCTGATTTTGAAGCTCTGGCACGTCTCTGCCACTTCCTCATTCTGAAAAGCATAGATTGATTACGGTTCGATATAGAACGTCCATAATAATCACGGTTAGTTGGTGAAATTTCAGTTGATAGACCTTTGTCAGGAAGCGTGGTAGACATTGGTGGTCCAGCCCTTGCAAGTGCATTTTCTTGCTGCATGTCAAATGCTCTCCATTCAGGCCCTGTGTCTACTATATTGTCTTCCAAAACCAAACCACAATCGGCACACACAATTTCTGCATGATCGTAATCTCTTTTCAAGTGATTACTCTTACAATCAGGACATGCAATTATTTCGTCAACTTTTTCCTTGTCGTTTTCAGATTTCATTATACACCAACTATTAGGGTTTCGTGGGATTTAGGCCACTATAAAAAGCTTTCGGATGCTCTCCGACGATAACTTATTGTTTCAAAGTTGCTTTTCCATGACTATCCCATCACATCCATCTTGATAATAGCAAGGCAGTACATCAACACTTGAAAATCCTAATTTCCTGTAAAATAATATCGCATCAGAATCTTTTCTTGCTTCCAAAGTCACTTTTCTTATACCGAATACTTTAGCAGCTTCTGTCATTCGAATCATCAATTTCTTACCTATTCCCTTTTTCTGAAAGTTATCTTGTAAAACTAGGATTAATATCCTTAATTTTTCATTTGGTAGTATGGCCCCACAACACGCCCCAACTATTTTGTTCTTATCTTTTACAAGCAGAAATCCTTCAGACCACCTTTGTCTTATGTTTAAAAAAACATTCTCCTCATAGTTTTCATTCAGATTTTCATCTAAAAATAACATTAACCCTTTCAAATCATTTACTTCAAATTTGGTTATGTTCATAATTCTTCTAATTTTAGGTTACCTGTTATTTTACAATCTGATACATATGTATTCTCTATGTATGTAGCCTTCGCAGTTCCTTTACTGGAAAACAAATAATAGTAAGATTGCAAATTATCTCCATTTCCATCGTCTACCCAATCTGAAAGCCTGTATGGAGGCATCCACATGAAATAACTATTAGCCAAATCAATATTGACAACTGTAATATTCCCATCCTTAAGGGGAACTAATGCATTAACCCAAGCATGTCCACCCCAATCTCTCAAATCACATCCACCCCTGTTATCTATAAAAGCTGGAATCCTACCCAACTCTAGCCATGCAGGTATTCCTGCTGCTCTTGAGATGGATGCGAAAAGAATTGAAAAATCGTCACAGTCACCATATAAAGAAGCCATACTTTCTGTACAGCTTTTGGGGATTGATGATTTTTCATATGTATAATTGTAAGTAATGTAATTGTATATATTCTGAAGTATTTTGATTACATTACCATCAGTTCCATTTATCATCTGATCAGCCAGTTCATTAATTTCGGGAAGGCTTGGTTCAATTAACCACTCATCTTGTAGATACATTTCGTAACCACTAGGTATATCTTCTACAGTCCCCGAATCTTCAGGCTCTAAATCAGGTCTTATAGTATTAACAGTCAATTTATATTCTACTTCAATATAATCTCTTTCGTCACCCTCTATACGATTTGCCCATAGCATTCTTCCTTCATCATTCTCTTGATATTGAGGGTTGGAATTAACACTCGTTACAGTTTGCCAATTACTTATATCCTGTTGAGGCCACAATGGCCTTTCCTCTGGTTTACCCAATACTAAATTATAGTCAGAATAACCACTATCTTCTAAATATATTGTAAAATTACGTACCATTGTTATTTCAATGCTCTCAGGAATATTGTAATATGGTTTGTTAATCTCATCCCAATAATTCATACTACCCTTTACCAAGTTTTGTGTCTGGGGTGCTACAATGATTCCCACAATAATTAAAAATATTACTGCCCGACGCATGAAATAATAGGTTTTTCCCTTTGGTTTTGAATATATTATTTTTTCAGGTGTGGGCTTCTTAATAATTTCAAATTCTACTTTGGGTTCTTCTACAACTTGTCTGTCCGGTATTGGTGTAGAACAATTTCTACAGTTTATATCTTCCGGACCAATATAAAATCCGCAGAACTCACAAAGTTTCATTAATTTACGAATTAGAGATACAGATTAATAAAATTACACGGTGTCTGCTCTTCTTGATCTAATTTCATTAAAAATTATTATGATTAGACCGACTGCTAATACATACGCACTGGTTTCTCTATCTATAGCGGAAGCAATTTCTACAACCATTATGGTTAGGATACAGGTCAGGATTACTGCCCCCTTTGAGATCTGAATAGCGTTACTATCCTCTGCATCAAAGTATCGTATGAGCCCTGCAGCTGATTGGAAACCTTGACCTTTCTTTTCCTTTGCCATAATTTTTCGACCTGCCCGTCTTATTTAAAATTAATTAGCATAATTATAATAGGGCATCTTTTAGTAAATCTGTAATTAGGAGTAGCTAATGTATTGCAGAATGTGTGTAGATGTGCATGGTTTAACGCCGACTAAATTAAACCAGCCAGCTAATGCTGAATTTCTAGTATCACACTGTTATCAAGCAGATCTTAGGCACAAACATGAGGAAAACCAAGGTTTCATTCAACCAATGTGTGGAGCTTGTGTAGAGAGGATTAAGGCGAATCCAGACCTATATGTGTTTTCAATCTATAGCTTAAAACTTGAAGAATTAAATACTCCGGAGGATGAATAATGGGTATAAATCAAGAAGACTTTGAAAAATTGAATATGCGAGGAATTGTTATTTCCTCAGTAATGACTGCATTTGGTCTAGTAGTGGCATTGGCTTGGAAGGACACAATTAATGCTACAGTGGAATATTTGATGCCTGATAGCGATGATGGTACTCTAAAGGGGATGTACATTACAGCGATTGCTGTAACTGCCCTAGTTATGGGTCTGGCAGTTTTGGTATTGAAGATTAATAAAAGAGCTGAAAAAGAATTGGAACGCGTCCAGTCATATTTTTATGATGATGATGACGAAGAAGATGAAAAGAAAGAGACCTAAGGCGCTGTTATAGGATCTATAGTAGACCCACCAAAGAACAAAACAACCAC
>CAZOEZ010000009.1:25244-39921 GCA_964578995.1 uncultured archaeon | reverse complement strand
TAGAATGGTTTGAGAAATATAGGTGGTTTATAACTTCTGAAGGCGATATTGCTTTAGGTGGTAAAGATGCCACTACTAATGAGCAGGTTGTAAAAAAATATTTAAAAAATAATGATAGATATGCCCATGCCGACATTCATGGTGCTCCAAGTGTTGTTGTTAAAAGTAGCCAAGGAGTTCCACCTTCTGAAAACGCTATGGCACAGGCTTCCAGCTTTAGTTTAGCATATAGTAAAGCATGGGGAGCGCGTGTAGCTAGTGGGCATTCGTTTTGGGTAGATAATGATAAAGTTTCTAAAACACCTAATACAGGTGAGTTTTTGGCTAAGGGTGCTTTTGTTATAAGAGGAAAACGTAATTGGAACAGAAATTTAGAGGTAAATCTGTCAATAGGACTAATTGAGTATGATGGCATTGAAAAGTTGATGGGTGGTCCTGTAGAGTCATTTCAAGGAAAATCAAAGAAATATTTGACATTCAAACCAGGTTTTGTTGATAGAAAAATAGTTTCTAAAAAGCTTG
This sequence comes from uncultured archaeon, assembly GCA_964578995.1. Lineage (GTDB taxonomy): Archaea > Thermoplasmatota > Poseidoniia > MGIII > CG-Epi1 > CG-Epi1. The sequence goes on along the minus strand of CAZOEZ010000009.1, from coordinate 39,399 downwards.
CTAAAGCATTTGATGAAGATTTGACTACAATCGAAAGGTTATTGCCTAATGGTGGTTTTGAATTGGTAAATACCTATGGCATTGAAATAAAGTTAGAATAAAATGGTGCGGGGGGTGGGATTTGAACCCACGCACCACTAAGGACTAGGCCCTCAACCTAGCGCAATTGGCCTGGCTATGCGACCCCCGCTTTTATGCGGTTGCGTCAATTGCAGACGCAAACTTGCTGCAATGTCCATCTAGTGCCTTAAGAGCTTGTTCAAGGGCCAATTGTGCCTTCATAGCTCCATTGGTTTCAAATTCAAAAATAAAATGATCTTTCTTTGTAGTGACCGTCATAGATTCTTTAGCTTCTTTGTCATTCCATAATCTTTCGAGTTCATTCAAAGCCTTATGAGCTTCTCGAGGATCATTTATAACATGATTACTACCTTTTTTCTTAAATTTCTTTTTGTCTACTATATCAAACACCGCTTTAGAGGCTTTACCGGATGATACACTGATACTTGGCGCTTGGTAAAATCTTGGAGCTACAACGCATTGCCATTTTGTGTGTTTTCTAGCATTTCCCATCTTGGCTTTAGCATATACTAATATTGCTTGCCCTTCAGCAAGTTTTACTATTGGGACCTTAGTTTCTGGAATAACAAGAGAATCATCACCACTCACAGGTTCTAAGTCTCCAGAATAAACTATACAGGGGCCTTGTTTATGTAGAGAATACATAATATCTGGCTGTTTGCTATCATCATCGATTGAATCTCCAAAAGCTTCTAAGGTTTTATCATCAGTAGGTATCGGTAGCATTCCTATTCTGTGTGCTACTATTTCGTTAAACATAGCACTAATAGATTCATATTCTCTTTCATCACCTGATTCTTCATCCACATAGGAACCAAGTGAACCCATATGAAAATCAATTTCATGTAAAGCTAGACATGGAACCATGGAGATTAGAGATCTTCTAACAGAGTTTACAAAAGAGTAATCAACATCTTTAAATTCTATTTGTGCATAATAATCATTCATTTCCAATACTTTTACTTTCATTATACTCTCCTACCTCTTCTGCCGCCCTTTGGTTTTCCACCATCATGAGGTATTGGCGTAACATCATCTATTCTGGTTATTAATATTCCAGCTCTTGCTAGAGTTCTAATTGCAGCTTGCGCACCAGGTCCGGGTGTTCCACTTCTTTTGCCTCCAGCACCTCTTAGTTTAACATGGACATTTTCTATACCCTTTTCTTTCAGTGCTTCAGCTACTTGTCCTGCAGCTAACATAGCAGCATGGGGTCTTGATTCTTCACGTTGGGATCTAACAACCATTCCTCCTGAACACTTAGCAATAGTTTCTGCACCTGTAGAGTCTGTAACCGTAATTATAATATTATTATGTGACGCGAAGATATGCGCGATTGCCCATTTGTCCATTATTTTTTATCTCCTGACTTTTCAGTTGTTTTTTCCTCTGTCGGTTTTTCTTCAGATTCGCTTTTTTTAATTTCAGCGGCTGTTGAATCTTTGTCATTAGTTTCTTCTCCCTTTACCGCTTTACTTTCTTCTTCTACAGCTTCATCCTCGGTTTTCTCCTCATCCGAATCATCACCGTATGTGTCTTTTGCACCAGGTCTCACTGGATGTAAATCACTGTTTAGTCCTGAATTTGGTGAATAAGAAATGTTTTTTTCTTGTAGTTTTGTTACTATCATTCCCGGCACTCTTGTTACAGCACCTTCTACAGAGATGTGTCCGTGAACAATAAGTTGTCTAGCCTGTTTTGCAGTTGACGACAAGCCTTGTAAGTAAACTTGAGTTTGCAATCTTCTATCCAGAATATTTTCTGGCGTCATTCTTAAGACATCTTCTAAAGCCGAATCTTGTTCGAGCATTCCTAAACGATTTAGTTTTGCTAACAAAAGTCCCTTTTCTTTTTGTGATTGAGAATCATTTGCTTTAGCGGTCAATTTCCTTGCCTGCCTTCTCATTTCCCTGACTTTGGTATCTGCCTTCCAAATTTCACGTTTATTTTTTAGGCCATACTGATGAATCATTGCTCTTTCTTCTTCTATACGGACCTTTTGCCAAGGGTGTGAGGGAGTACTGTAATGCTTGCTAGGAAATTTAGGATCGCCCATTATTTATTTACACGCCCTTTTTACGACTAACACCCAATGCTAAGCCTTTACGGCCGTTTGAATAGGTTCTTTGCCCTCTAACCTTATGTCCTGAAGCATGTCTTATTCCTTTATAGGATTTTACTTTCTTCATTCTATTGAGGTCATCATCATGGGTCATTTTTAGGTCTACGCTAACAGGATGTATATCCTCACCAGAATCGTAATCATTTTGTCTATTTAGAAGCCATTTGGGTACGTAATCACTTATGTTCGCAATTGCTCCTTCGATTTCATCTACATCTTTATCGTTTAATTTTCCAGCGAGCATTTCTGCATCTAGATTTAGTTTATTAATTATAGCATTACTAATCCTAGGTCCAATACCTCTGATTGAAGTTAAAGCATAAGCTAAACGTTCCTCCCCTGAAACATCAGAGTTAGCGATGCGAATTATGTACTTGAAATCAGGGTCTTCTGACATGTTTAATCTTCGGAAAATAATCCGGAGTTGGCGCCACTCAGGCACCCTATTTATATGCTTTTGTTGAAATAATCGTCAATTAATGGCATGGTTAACTATTAATATGGCTGAAATAGATTGCAAAAATAATGAAGAAGATAACATTGCTTTTTCTCGTTTTGATGCTTGCTATAGGCGGGTCAGGAGCGTATGCATACAATGAAGGTATGCTAGATGATTTAATTGGTGATGAGGAGGACGAAGAAAAAGAGCCAGTATCTTCAGGTAATCCACCTATAGCACGAATAACGCCATCTAATCCTAAAATACAAATAAATGAAACAATCTCCTTTTCGGGTTCTGATTCAACAGATGCAGATGGTGATCAGTTATCTTTTGTATGGTCATTTGAGGGAGATAGTAAACAGTATGAAGGTGCAAACATAGATCGTAATTATCCAGATAAAGGCGAGTTCTTAGTTAAACTCGTTGTTGAAGATTCAACAGGGATGATGGATGAAATAGAGACCACAGTTCTCGTAGTAGAAGATTATCACGATGAACAAAGTGGTAATGTTAATGGCAATGACGGTACTGAAGAAATTTCTATGCCTGTGAATAATGGTTTTATCAGTCTTAGAATTGAATACTCTTTAGAATCTGCAAGTATAAACCCATTGGAAGATTCACGTGTTACACTTAGACTTACAGATGCAGATGGTGTTGTTGTAGATGAGGAAGAGAATGTTGGTGAAGGCGATGGTGCTTGGGCCTACAGTAGTGACGATTTGAGTTCTACAGGTGATTATGTTTTTTCAATAATACAGGAAGAAGGCAGCATGGATTATGATGTTATTATTGATGTGAAATATTAATTTCTTTCTAAGACTAAAATATACCTAGTTAATGATTTGTGGATGTACCACTCAAATTTGTGTATTAATGTAAATTCTTTTGAATTTATTAATTTAGGATTAGATACAGCCATCACAATCCTCTGTTCTTTTTTCATGATTTCTGTAAATATTTCCATACTTCTTGACATCAATTCTTTGACGCCTTCTCCTTTTGTTGTCGTTGATAATCCGTAAGGAGGATCTGTAACTATTGCTTTAAAATCATAATTACTAATGTTTTCAATGTCACCTTTTACGACTACACCTTTCAAATTATAATGTTTTAGATTACCTACTGATTTTTCTACCATTTTACCCAGAATATCAATTCCTATGGCTTCTATTTGCATATCTGCAATTTCAATTAGTATTCCTCCAGTTCCACAGAAGGGGTCAATTACTCTGTCTCCTTTTGTAGAGTTAGATAAGTTAACCATTGATCTTGAAATTCTAGGATGTATGCTAATAGGTGAAAAAAAAGGTCTATACTTTATGTGATGATCTAAACATTTGGTATAGTATGTTTCTAAATCTCTTTCCCAAAGAGAGATGATTGTTTTTTCACCAGAATAATATAATATTTTAACATCTGGTCTGGTCAAATCTATCTTATTTTTTTTTGGAACTTTTTCCCCTAACTTAATAGCTATTTCCTTTTCTGAGATTCCATTTCTTTTTACAAGCCGTATCGCAAAGCTTTTTGTTTTTATATCAATGATAGGAATCTCCTGTACAACCTCATTCAATTTTTTTTTGTTGGAATAATATAATACCTTAGATACTCTTTTTGTCATTCCCAATCTTCTAATAACTCTTTTATTTATTTTCTGCAAAACATCTATAATTATTATATTTTCCTTATCATGAACAACTTTTGGTTCATACTTTTCAGTTTTTAACAAATCAATGGCTTCACACTTTCCCAATTCGATATTTTCTCCGCCTAATTCAAATAAGTACTTTTGACTCACACATCTCCAATAAAGTTGTTTTATAATGTTGCATCTATCTAGTACATTTGTGTTAAGAGTTGCAAGGAGATTTCTCTCACCAGTTTACAAACTATACGAGAAACGCTTAGAAAGAGAAATTCGGAAAGGGCAGGTCCCTAAGCATTTAGCAGTTATAATGGATGGAAATAGGAGATATGCTGAAAGCCTTGGTATTTTACCCCATGAGGGTCATATTGTAGGTAAGAGTACTCTTGAAAATCTATCAGATTGGTGCCGTAGTTTGAATATTACTTATTTGACAGTATATGCATTTTCATTGGAAAATTTTAGCAGGACAGAAGAAGAATTAGAACCACTTATGGATTTGTTTGAAGAATCATTTAGAAATGCAGGGGATGACCCTCGGGTCCATGAGAATAGAGTGAGAATAAGAGCAATTGGTCATAGAGAGATGTTGCCTGATAAGGTTGTCAAGGCTATAGAATATGCCGAATCCCGAACTAAAGAATATAGTGATTTCAATTACAATTTAGCAGTAGCATATGGCGGCCGTCAAGAATTAGTAAGATCTATGGAAAAAATAGCAAATAAAATAAAAGATGGCAAATTAAATCCTGAAGATATTGATGCTGATTTAATTTCGTCTAATTTGTACACAAGTGGTTTACCAGATCCTGATTTAATATTGAGGACTTCAGGTGAGGAGAGGATTAGTAATTTCTTATTGTGGCAGTTGGCATATTCAGAATTATACTTTGCAGATGTGTATTGGCCAGACATGAGAAAGATTGATTTTTTACGTGCAATTCGCTCTTTTCAGAAACGCAAAAGGCGTTTAGGACAGTGACAGTCAATTTTTAACCGCGCTTCTTATGCAAGGCAATATGATAGAGCGTTATGCGCGGCTTCCAATCGATAGTCCGCGGCAGATTATTTTTGTTGTAGCTCTTTTAACATTAGTAATTTCACCCTTTATTTTGCAAGTTGAATTCGCTACTGACGTACAAGCGTTTCTTCCTCAATCAGAGGAAGTTGAGACCTACAATGAAATTAATGAGGACTTTGGTAGAGATTCGAGTGTTGTCAATCTTTATTTGACTTCAGTTACAGATGATAATGTACTAACTATAGCTAATTTGAATGACATGTTATTATTGCATAATGAATGTACTCAAGTCAATGGTGTTAAAGATGTCCTTTCCGTGGCTGAATTTTTCGACTCAGCTCTTATAGATTCAGGACTCTCACTTACTGAAGTTAGTCAGGAAGAGGTTCCATGGCAATTTATTCATGAATCCATTTCTTCAGCAAACACAGAAAATACAAATTATACCATTGATGATCTTGATTTTGTTTTAGATGTTTTGGTAAATAGGGATTTTGATGCAAATCCTTTATATGTCATTAATGATGATAATCCAGTTCGTTCTGCACCTACAGCTAGTTCTACAATAATAATGATTAATCTTGAACCAGATTTAACATCTGAAGAGAAAAAAGAGGTAGGCAACACGATTAGGTCACTAGCTACTACTCATAATTCAGAATCAGGTAGTGATATTCAAGCTGAAACCTTTTCAGTAGATTTATTAGCTTCCGATGTCGATGAATCTAGTAAGCAAACTTACTTGTTAATGTGTTTAGGAATGCTTGTTGTAACTACGATTCTACTGTGGTTGTCTTTCAGAGATTGGAGCTATGTGGCATTTCCAATTCTAACTTTAGTATTATCTGTTTTCTGGACATTTTCATTTGCAGGAATACTTGATATTCAACTAACGGCATTAGCTGTTGCAGTTATTCCTTTAGTGGTTGGTTTAGGTATTGATTTTGCAGTACATTTAAGTCGAAGATATCAAGAAGGTTTGAAGGCTGGAAATTCTATTGAAGAATCTTTACTTGATGCACAGCTACACACAGGCCAGGCATTAACTCTAGCTATGATTACGACAGTAATTGCATTTCTTTCAGGTATTAGTGCAGGTGTCGGACCCGTTCGAGACTTTAGTTTACTATGTGCTATAGGAATTTTCACATCCTTCGTTTTGTCTATTTTGTTTTACACTTCTCTTCGCTATGTTTTAGATTCTAGTTCCGAAGGAGGTCATACGGAAGTTAAGGGTTCTGAATTAGTAGACAAAACAGTTTCTAGTGCTTCTGAAATTGTGGATAAATATCCAAGTGCAATAGTTTCAACGGTTATTATTTTGACTTTAGTTGCGGCATTTGCAGGGGCTAAAGTCGATACTTCGTTTTCTATTGATGATTTTCTTTCAGATGAATTAGAAGTAATGGTAACTGCAGACAATATTCAAAGTGATTTTAGAGGTGCAAGTTATTCTCAATCTCAGATTCTTGTCGAGGGTCCAGTAGCAACTACGAATTTTCTAAATAGTTCATATGAGCTTCAATATGGTGAACAAGGTACAGATAATGATGGACTTAATGGGGATCGTTATGTAATAAGAGTTGGTCCAGTAGGTAGAGTTGAATCAGTTTATGAAGTTGTTCAAGGGGCTGTCGACTCTGAGAGTTATAACGTAGGTCAAGGAAATGATACAACACACCAATGGGTAAAAACTAATATTTTCAAAGTTTCAGCTGGAGATATATTATTGGTAAGCTGGAATGTGCATAACACTTTGGCTTCTTCCACGCTTGAAGGTGAAATTTATTGGTATGACAACAATAACAAGTTTCTAAGTTCCCAAGACATAGAATGTACTGGTCTGAATCCAAATCTTTCCCTGTGTTCTGAAGCTTCAATTAGCGTTCCATCAGAATCTCACAGAGCTCGAATAAAATTTACACATCCTAAGGTTCAGGATGGTTTGACAGATACTCTTATGTGTCCAAATGCACACGAAAAGTTTTGCTTTGGTCTTAGTGTAAAAAATACACAAGAATACATTTATGTTCAATCATTGCAGTACACTTTTAATCTGACATATGAGTCACAGACATTTAGCCAGACTAGTGATTCAGATATCAAAAATTTATATGATTTTTTATATCAGAGAGATTTAGATGTTGCAGATCCGTTCACAGGCGAGTCATATTCTGATAGAATAAAACATGTACTTTACAGAGATAGTAATGGTGAATACAAATCGTCTGTAATTAGGGTTTATCTTGGTCCCTCCCGAAATTATGAATTAGATAATGAGGGTCTTGAATTTATGAGAGCTGAACTTGCTGCAAATATACCTTCAGGTTTGTCTTCTAATGAAGAATATACAGTTAGTATAACTGGTGGCCATGTTCTTACGAGCGTTACTGTTAATGAGATACAATCTACCCAGATTAGTTCAACGTTGTTGTCAGTAGTATTAGCGGCCGTTGTACTAATTTTCATATATCGTAATGTTGAATTAGGTTTGATAGCAACATTACCCACTATATTGGCTACAATCTGGATTATGGCTACAATGTGGAAAGTAGGTATAACTTTGAATGTTTTGACTGTAATGGTGACTGCATTAACGGTAGGTCTTGGAATTGATTATGCAATACACATTGTAGAAAGATATAGGGAAGAAAGGGAGCATAAGAGTGAGCGGCAAGCTATAGAATCTACAATTAAACTTACAGGTTCTGCAATATTAATATCAGGACTTACAACAGTTTGTGGATTTGCGGTGTTATTCTTGTCTCCAATGCCGTTAGTTAGAAATTTTGGAATAATAACAGCAGCTACAATTATTTATTCAGTTTTAATTGCTATATTTGTTCTTCCAAGTCTAATTTGGATGTCTAATAGAATAAAAGAGTGGTATTCTAGTCAAACTTCAGGTTAGTTTTTCTTTTTCTTCTCTTTTCCCACAATTCTCTTGCTAGTTGCCTCATATCTTCTACTGAATCTGATTCATCTACGATTTCCGCTCCAAGCAATGTTTCTACGGCATCTTCTAACGTTATTATTCCTTGAGTAGTTCCATATTCATCCACTACCAGAAAAACATGTTCTTTTTTCTTGAGAAATTCATCTAAGAGCGTTGCTACTGAGTCTTCTGGATCAACTGTTGATAATTCCGAAATTAAATCTCCCATTTCTACAGATGATTCTCCTTCGCTACTTAACTCCATAATTTTGCTCCTAAAAACAACCCCAATAATATCATCTAAGTCTTTATCCACAATTGGTATTCTGGAAAAAGGGATTGGTGAATTTTTTTGTATTACATCCTCAATAGTATCATCTTTGTGAAAAGTCATCATAACAGTACTTGGTGTCATGACATCTTCAGCTAATATTTTGTCTAGAGTTAGTAAATTTTTGATAACTTGAGTTTCTTGTTTTTCTAGAGCTCCCTGGGTTTCTCCTATTTCAGCTACAGCTATCATTTCTTCTCGAGTCATTTCTTTTTGATCTTCATTTCCTTCAGATATTATTCTGGAAAAATAATTAAGTACAAATACAATTGGCCAAGTAATCCAGACCAATATATCAAGAATATAACCTGCTGTGGGGGCCATTCTCTTCCAATATATTGCACCAAGCGTTTTCGGTATAATTTCTGAGAACACTAAAATTAGGATTGTGAGTATAATTGATGCAGCGGTAAACCATTCATTTCCAATTTTATGAAATTCGGAACCAACACCTGCAGCTCCAAGTGTATGCGATATGGTGTTCAGCGTCAAAATAGCTGCTAATGGTTGATCAATATTTTCTTTTAGATTCTTAAGAACTTCTCCACTTCCTTTTTCCTCTTTCTTAAGGATTTCTATATGTGACCATGTAACAGAGAGAATTATTGCTTCCAATAATGAACAAAGAAAGGAAACACCTAAAGCAAGGAAAAGGAAAAATGCAATTCTTCCCCACAATAAATTATCACCTAAGTATTCCATTCCTTCGCTTATTGAGGTGAGAACAGAGAGTAAAATCACTAAATTAAGTTCCTCCTCTGAGAAGTCAAAAATCTACTATTTTGCGTATTTCCTAAACATGCCATGTATCTATTCAACTTCTAGAAACCTCTGGCATGATTTGCCCAATAGGGCCTCAGATTCATATATAGCCATGGAAGCTTCTTTATTAGTTCTTTTGCTGCTTGGTCTCTGTTTTTGCCATAATCATTATAACCACGCCCTCTAAGGCGCCAGAATGGCACGTTTTCCTGAAGCCGAGGCACGGATGTTCAACAAAAAAGTCTGCATGCAGTGTAATGCAATCAATGCATGGAAGGCTGTTAAATGCCGTAAATGTAATTACAAAGGTTTAAGGTCTAAGGCTAAAGAACAACGTGGTAAGTGATTATTCCAAAATTCTTGAGCCTTCATTATTTCCTATTATTATCCTTGTAGCCATATCAATGAATAAACCAGTATCTCTTACGCCATTTATATTTTGTAGTTTTTTATCAATCTCTTTGGGATTTTCAATTCCATTTGGGAACAAACAATGATAAATGTAATTTTTATTATCTGTAAGAAAGGCTTCACCGTTATTTTCTAATCGAAGTTTAGCCTTACATCCAGTATTTTCAATTTCGGTGGCAATTAACTCGTGAGAATCAGAACTAACTTCTACAGGAAGTTCTCCCCTTCCTAATTTCTCTACTATTTTGCTTTCGTCTACAATTATGATGAGTTCTCTCGCTTTTTTTTCTACTTTTTTTTCCCTGAGCAGAGCCCCTCCTAATCCTTTAATCAAAGACATATCGGGTGCAACTTCATCAGCTCCGTCTATGGCTAAATCAATAATATCTTGATCATCAATATCTATTAGCTCAATACCTAATTTTTCTGCTTGTTGTTTTGTCTTTATAGAGGTAGGCATTCCTTTAATCTTGAAGTCTTTAGATAATTTTTTACCTATTAAATCAACAACAATTTTCGCAGTTGAACCAGTACCAAGACCTACAACCATTCCATCTTTAACAAATCTAACAGCTTCTTCAGCTGCATTCCTTTTTGCCCTATCTTGACTCAATAGTATAGACCGCCTTCTGGCTCTGAAATTTCGGTTTCATTTAGACGATTCTTGACTTTGTCAAGTGCTTCCTTAAAATCCTTGGAATTAATTTTTATTCGCTTGTTTTTTATTGCACTCATTCCAGCTTCTATACAGAGAGCCCTAATATCGGCCCCCGAGAGTCCTTCAGTTTCTTCAGACAATCTTTTGTAATTGATACCTTTTCCTATAGACATTCCACTTGTGTGTATCTTTATTATTTTCAATCTGGCTTCATCTTCGGGTAATGGGATTTTGATAATCCTATCAAATCTACCTGGCCTCAATAATGCTTCATCTAATATATCAGGTCTATTTGAGGCAGCCATTATCGAAACGTTACCTCTTGGCGTAAACCCATCCAATTCGCCAAGTAATTGCATTAGAGTTCTTTGAACTTCTCTGTCACCTGTTGTTCCAACATCCATTCTTTTAGCACCTACGGCATCCAATTCATCGATAAAGATGATGCTAGGGGCCTTTTCTTGTGCTAATTGGAAAAGCTCTCTCACTAATCTTGCACCTTCACCAATATACTTCTGTACTAATTCGCTTCCAATTAGGCGTATAAATGTTGCATTTGTGGCGTTGGCCACAGCTTTTGCCATCAGTGTTTTTCCAGTACCTGGTGGTCCGATAAGTAGGACTCCTTTAGGAGGTTCTACGCCTATTTTTGTAAATCTTTTTGGGTGTAGCATAGGTAATTCAACCGTGCTCCTAAGTTCATCAATTTCTTCAACCAAACCGCCAATATCTTTGTAATTTTCAATGGGCTTACTATCTACTTCTGCACCCATAACTAGCGGATCTTTTGTGGATGGTAATGTTTCTAGAACTGCCAAAGTTTGGCGATGAAGAGCAACCCTGTCTCCAACATCTAAATTTTCTTTGTCGATTCCTTCAGAAATGTGAACTACAAAATCTGGCCCGCTACTTGATTTTATACTAACTCTTCCGTCTTCTAGTATATCTGTAACTGTACCAATGACTTGAGGGGGAGCTCTTAACCTTGCTAATTCCCCTTTAAGATGAGCATTTTCTCTTTTCATCCGGGAGACATCAGATTCTAGTTGGCGTTTTTCAGCTTCAAATCTTTCAGTTTCTTCTATAAGCCATTTATTCCAGTCTTCACCTTTGTCAGGTGTCGAGACGTCACCGTCACTTTCTTCGGGAGTCACTTATAATCACTAAACATTTAATTGGCTTAGATATATATCAGTTGTGATTTAGTATGCTTTGTGAAATGTGTGGAGCCGAATCAGCCGTTCTTGGGCCAAGGAAAGTTTCAGGTTCTATCCTCCAGCTTTGTAGTTCTTGTGGGGGCCTCGGTTCTGAAACAAGTTATAGGGATTCTATAGGACATCGTGCATATGTCGCAGAAACACTTGAAAAGCGCCAGCAGAAAAATCGTTATGAAGAAATAGAACCAGATGAATTTGTTTTAGTAAAGGATTATGGGTCCATTGTACGTAAAGCTAGAGAAAAGGCTGGACTTAATCACAGTTCTTTAGCAAGTAAGATATCTGAGAAAAAATCTATCTTAACTTCTGTTGAGACAGGAAAGATGACACCTAATGAGAAATTGATAAAGAAACTTGAAAATTATCTAAAAATTAAACTAACTGAGAAGGTAGAGTCTACCACTACATCTTCATCGTCTGGAGAGGCATTAACTATGGGTGATCTTCTAAAACAAGCAATGGATAAAAATTAAGGTTATATGTACACAAAATCTATTTGTAGTAACTTTCAAACTAATCATTAATGGGATTGTTAGGTCGGCAGTTTAAGTTAGAGCGTTCGAGTGAGGATTCACTACTGCTTGTTTTTTCAACGCTGACTTTCACAGTATCTCTTTTTTGTGGTTACATGGAAGATGGAATTGGTAGATTGATATCACTTCCACTTTTTGGAATTGAGTTTCATTTGATATCTACTCCAGTATGGCTTCTTTCCGGTATTCTTTGTATTATGTGCCTCCAGCAGCTTTTCTACAAAATATGGACTCATGGGGTTTGGTTAATCGGAGTTTATTGGCTTACTGCTTTTGGTACTATAATTCTTTTTGTAATGTTCGATCAAGGATATGTGTGGTTTATAGTTAGTTTGATTCTGATTTTCTTAGCAATTTTCCTTATGTATTGGATGATTCTAGAAATTTATGGTTTAAGATATAACATTATTGGCCAAGTTCCCGATGCAGACCGTTCGATAAGTCTCACAGATTGGTTATTGTCTGTTCCTTCATTCTTTATATCTACTTTCATAAGTTACTATTATTATACAAAATTGTATCTGGATGAGGAGGGCTGGTTTACTTTTGGCCATGCCCCAGAGGGATATTTAATTTTCCAATTTGGTGTATTCTTTTCAGGTATGTACATACTTTATGTTCCACAAACTTTGTTAGGAGATTATCTCGAATTTAGTGATTTAGACATTAACACTAGTTACAATGTAGATGAAGAAAAGGTGATGCAGAGGGTAATTGATTACTCAAAGAACTATAATGAAGGTAAAATTCAGGCTACTTTAGTAGATCTTTATCGCATGGCTGATGAAGATCCTGAGGCATGGTCTCGATTGGGTGAATTTTATCCAGAATGGAGTGTTGAGGAAGTTAAATTATTTATAACTAAATTAGAGAATTTAGAGTCCGAAACTGAATAATAGTAACAATAAAGGTTAAATACGTTTAATTTTACAATATATATAGAGTTTCATATTGTGGAACTAACTCGTTGTGAAAACAATGGGAGAAAATCAATGAGCAAAGTCAACGACTTACCAGAGTGGACAGCACAGGCCCTTGTGGCCCTAGGAGCAGTATTTCTGCTTATATCAGCTTATGTTATGGGTGTAATGGTTCCTAATGGATTACTTGCTCCTAATGATTTTGATGCTAATTTCTACTTTGAGGGAGACATTCAAACTTTTGATTTGGATGTTGAAACCGGAGAAGGTGTTTTTGTAGATAATGTTGGCAGTGGTTCATACGATCCTACAAAAGCTAAAGAAGGTGGGGGAGCAACTCTAAACGTAGTAGGTAAACCAGATGGTGATGACTATACTTTGCTTACACAGAATTTTAGTCTTACTACTAATGGTATTGATGGGGATGGAATTTGGTTAGGAACTATATCTGATACAACAGACAACCCTTCATTATTAAATCGAAAAACTTATGAAGTTGATGGAAAGCAAGGAACTTGGACACCTACAAATGTTCCAGAAACAGGTAAAACTTATGAATTCCCTAATCCTGTAAATAGTGGTTATACAGATAATTTCACATGTTCAGACAAGAGGATGTTAGATGGCCTTGAGGTCATGACATGTATTGCTCAATCAGGTGAGGGTGAAAAAATGGCATTTGTACCTGGTGAAGGTAGTGATTTAGAATTATTGCAACAAACTTTCGAAAGCTTCAATAGCTTAGGTTCTCCTGGTTCAGCACCTATGTGGTTTGATTACAGAGCAGAGTATACAGTAGGTACTGAAATAGGTGGAGTTGTAGATAGAATCTTCAATGTTACTGTGTATATGGGAGTTCCAACTTTACTTCATTTAGAAGATAATTTTAATTTTACAACAACGTACGAAGGACGAGTAGGTGGTTTTAACACAGCAACTTATCAAACTCGTTATTATGATGCAACTGGTTTCAGAGCTGGATGTGTTAACACGGAATTGTCTACAGATACACACATTAATGTTCTTGGTTATCTCAGAATTTTTGAAAATGAATACGATGATAATGGAACAATG
>CAZOEZ010000009.1:0-25144 GCA_964578995.1 uncultured archaeon | reverse complement strand
AATTTTACGCAGGAAGCTCAGGATGAAGGTGCATCTAGTGCTAAACGTCAAGCTCTTGCACAATATTATCAAGGTAATGAAGTCATAGTTCTAACTTTGAATGGAGCTTATACTGATAAAACAGTAGATGAGCAAATATCTGGTCAAATAGAGAGTGTTGATGCATTGACTTTAGGTTCAAAGACGTTACCATCAATATTGATTGGTGGAGCTCTTATTTCATTATTAGCTGGTTTCTATGTTTATTATCAGAATGGAGGTGGAGCTGCAACATTAGACAGTATGTCAGATGAAGAGGCATCATCAAGTATGGCTACTCCAGAAGAGGAATCAACAGAGGATGAGGCAGCTGATAACACATCCGATGATGATGAAGAATCAGATTCTGAGGACGATGATGAGGGTGACGGCGGTGACGAAGAGAATATACATTCTTCGGCACAGGGCGGATTTGGCTGATTTTTTAGGGCAATCGATGAGGGCCCCCTCAACCACCTGTGATTCTAGGTGAAGGCTTCTAGCTTCTTACGGTTATCATCATCGATCTGGAATTTCTCACCGGTCTTGTAATTAATCATGACAACGACGCTATCAGCTTCGGCTACTACCTTCGAACCGTTATTTTTACTGGTTACTTGGTGTTCTATTCCAAATGAAGTATTTCCGATATGACTAATTCTGGTTTTCACATAAATAGTGTCTGGGTAAACTACAGGTATACGATAGTTTGTGTTAAAATTAGCCAGAATAGGACCCATTCCATTCTGTTTAAGGATGTCTTCCATTCTTAATCCTTTAATTTCCCATATTTCACAGAACATTTCAATCCTTGATGTTTCACACCATTTTAGGTAAATTATATTGTTTACATGACCAAAAGAATCCATATCACCCCATAGTACAGGTATTTCGGTTGTGATTGGCCAATTTTTGTCACTCATCTAGAAATTTCTTCCCCATTTGATAAAATGCATTTCCAACTAACCATTGTCCACCATCAGCAATCAGCATGTCCCCAGTAATAACATCTGCTGCGGGTGAGCAAAGGTACAGTACTTGTTGAGCCATCTTCTCCGGATTTGTAACTCCTCCTGAAGGAATATAATCTTCAAACATTTTGGCTGTATTCTCATCCAACATTAAATTTTGTTTAACACTTTCAGTTAGTACTACACCAGGACACATTGCATTTACTCGGATATTGTCGTTTGCCCATTCTAATGCTAATGTTCGAGTCAGATTCAGTACACCTGCCTTTGCAGCGCCTGAATGCCCAACAAAGGGTGCTGCATTCCAAGCATAGTTTGCAATTATATTGACTATTGACGCACCGTTTTTTGCCTCTCTTAACAAGGGATAACAGGCTTTTGAGACTCTGAAAGTTCCATCTAGTACAATATCAACCACAGCTCGCCATGCATTTTCACTCATTGATGCTACAGGTGCAATAAAATTCCCTGCAGCGTTATTGACTAGGATATCTAATTCACCCCATTCGGATTTTAAAAATTCTGAAACATCTTCGACAGTTTCTTTATCTCTAACATCCATCGTTTTCCAAATCAAGTTTTTGCCAAATTTTTTTTCTGTTTCTTCAGCAGCTTGTTTTAGTTTTTCTTCTTTTCTAGAGGCAATGAAAACTTCAGCTCCATGATTAAGAAAAGCCTGTGCAAATCCTAAACCCATTCCCGTTGCGCCACCAGTTATGAACACTTTTTTCCCCTCAAAAAGATTTTCTTTGAATACACTATCTTCAGACATTTAATTTACACAACTCCTGAAAATTTGCTCATACTATCGAAACCATCGTCTGGCATTGACATCATTGTTTTAGATCCCGAACCGATAGTTATGGCTCTTGAAAGTGTTTCGGGTAGTATTCTTTCAAAGAAAAATCTAGCCAATATAATTTTGTGTTCATAGTAATCATCACCTTCTGTTTTTGAAAATGCTACTTTTAGCATTAGTAACCACATATAGGCCATGGCCACGAGTCCAAATTGTCTTAGATAATCTGTTGCTGCAGCTCCAATTTCATATGGATTACCAAGTCCTTTTTGAGCCATGTAAAGGGTAGTTTTCTGCAATCCTTTCAATGCTTTAGAGAAAGGAATCACGAACTCTTTCATATCTTTGTCTTCATTATTCTGTTCTATAAAATCCAGTGCTGGATGGAAGAATCTTCTCAATAGTCGACCCATATGTTGTGGCATCTTTCTGCCTGCTAAATCCAAGGCTTGAATCCCATTGGTCCCTTCCCAGATTGGTGCTATTCTGACGTCCCTGGAGAATTGTTCCATGCCATATTCTTTGATGTATCCATGCCCTCCATGGATTTGTAGCATGTCATATGTTATCTCAACACCGTAATCTGTCAATAATGCTTTGACTATAGGAGTCATCAATTCGACTAGGTCACCAGTTTCTTTTCTTATCTTCTCATCGGGATCCTTTTCTGACTTATCGATTGCGAGCGCAGTCCAACAAGCTAGCATTCTGCCAGCATCAATCAATGATTTGGACCTCATCAACATTCTTCTAACGTCAGGATGCACAATTAGAGGATCAGCCTCATCATCTGGGTTTCTAGGTTCCTTTAGATCCCGCCCTTGAATCCTATCTTTGGCATAGGCAAGTCCGTTTTGATATGCAATTTCTGACATGCCAAGCCCCTGTAGGCCTACAGCAATCCTTTCAGTGTTCATCATTGAGAACATAGCTGCAAGCCCCTCATTTGGCTCACCGATTAAGTAGCCTTCAGCATCTTCAAAACTTATAACACACGTTGCCGACCCATGCACTCCCATTTTTTCTTCGATAGATAGACACTTTACTTCGTTTCTATCTCCTAGGGTTCCATCATTATCAATCAAAAATTTTGGAACTAAAAATAAACTTATTCCCTTCACTCCTTTAGGAGAGTCTGGTAGTCTTGCGAGTACCAAGTGTATGATATTTTCACTTATATCATGTTCACCAGCTGAAATAAAAATCTTTTGCCCATTTAGCTTATATGAGTCTCCTGCAGGTATAGCCTTAGTTCTAATTAATCCAAGATCAGTCCCACAATGGGCTTCTGTTAGGCACATCGTTCCAAACCACTCACCAGTTAGAAATTTAGGGAGATAAGTGTCTTTCAGATTCTCATTTCCGTGATTGTATATACAGTGATAAGCTCCTTTTGTAAGGCCCATATATATGCCTAAAGACATATTTGTCGAACAAGATACCTCATCAGCAAGAACACTGAAAACAGTTGGAAATTCCATCCCTCCATATTTTTGGTGGCCAAATAGTGTAGTCAATCCAGATTCAATAACTACATCTGCAGCTTTTTTCATACTGGTAGGTAAAATCACATTTCCGTTATCGAATTTAGCCCCAATTTCATCACTATCTTTGTTTGAAGGAAGCCAGTATTCTTCCGCAATAGTTGCATATTGATCACAGACCATTTCTATCATATCCCATGTTACCTCTTCAAAACCTTTATAATTTTCCAATTCCTTTTCTACGTTCAGAACTTCACGCAAAATGAATTCATATTCTCTTTTGGGTGTTTTGTATTGTTGCATTCAATTCCTCAGAGGTTTCCCTGTTGTTAACATGTGTTCGACGCGATCCATGGTCCCCTCGGTTTTCATAAGTTTGAGTATACCTTCTCTTTCCATTTCTAGTAATTTATCATCCGATACTGTATCCGTTGGGTCTGTGTTGCCTCCTGACAAAATATATGACAATTCTTTGGTAACTACTACATCATGGGGAGTGGCATGTCCTGCCTTGACCAAATCACTTACAGCTAAGTCAAGTGCAGCTTTGCCTGAGGGACCTGGTAGGTGGTGTTCATTAGGTAATGGTGCTTCATAATTATCTACCATTTCGAGACACTTGGATTTTGCCTCGTACAGGATACGCGCACGGTTCATGGTTATTTCATCATCTTTTCTAAGGAAGTGTAATTCTTTTGCTTCTTGCGCACTTGTTGCTACTTTTGCCGTTCCAACATTTTGAAAGATTTTCATTATTGTCGCCATTGGTCCTTTAGGTTGTTCAGAATCATTATTCCATCTGGTAATCATTTCCTTACAGCCACCCCAAGCAGGAACAAGACCAACACCCACTTCGACTAGCCCAATGTAGCTTTCAGAATGAGCCTGTACCGCATCACAGGCGAGTAAGACCTCACATCCACCTCCGATTGCTAATCCTGAAGATGCTCCCACTACTGGGAAATTCCCATGTTTCAGCATCATGAATGCCATTTGTCCTCCAAATACAAACTTTTCTGCTTCTTCCCAAGCTCCCACATTGGTCACAAAACTTGACAATCCTAAATTGGCTCCAGCCGAGAAGTTGCTTCCATCGTTTCCAACCACAACTCCCTTATAATTTCCAGATTCGCACTGTTCCGCAGCTTCACTCAATGCTTCCATAATTAGTGGATCCATAGAATTCATCTTACTGTGAAATTCTACCAAAATTATATTGTCTCCCATATCCCATAAACTAGCAGAGGGATTTCTGAATATTGGCTTTTGTCCACGTTTTACATCTGTAGCGGTGAGATATCCTTCCGGTTTCCTAATCTTGCTATATTTTCCGTCAATTCCAAAATAGAGAATGTCCTTTCCTTTTTCTTTATAGAAATTACCATTCGCGATTTTATTCAGTAATTCTGGAACTTCCATTCCTTCTTCTGATATTCTTGATGCAAACCATGAAGGTCCAAGATTGTCCAGCATCTCAAAGGGTCCTTTCTTCCAGAGAAATCCATTTTTCATAGCCAGATCCACATTTACAATGTTATCTGTTATCTCAGGTACTAATGAAGCAGCATAGCTCAGTGTCTTGGAGAGAACTCTCCATGCATATTGACCTCCTTTATCGTTGTATTCAACTAGGGCTCTCAATCCTTTCTTTCCTGCTTTAACGCTTTCAAGTCGGACTTTTCGAGATGACTTAGAATATTCTCCCGTTTTTAGGTTCCTAGATTCTTTAATTTTCTTGCCTGAATCTGAATTTAAACGATAAAATCCACCTTTACCTTTTCTACCTGTGTAGCCATCCGCAATCATTTCAGATAAGATTTTCTCTATACCTAATTTTCCCTGTTCTTTTACACCTATATTGTACATATCTTTTTCAGGAAGATTTGAAGACATACTTTCTGTTACATGAGGTATCAAATCTAGACCTACAACATCTCCTAATCCAAATATTCCAGTTTTAGGAGCTCCAATAGGTTTTCCCATTATCGCATCTGCTTCTTCTACAGTAAGGTCTAACTTCACAGCCTCGACCATTCCAATTAAAGTCCAGTAAGTTCCTATTCTATTTCCAATAAAACCAGGAGTATCATTGCAAATTACAACTTCTTTACCGAGTCTTTTATCGCAAAATTCGGAGACAATATTTATTTTCTTTTTGCTTACTTCTTCCCCAGCTACTATCTCTAGCAAGCGGAGGTATCTTGGTGGGTTAAAGAAATGAGTAATGAGGAAATCTTTTGCAAATGATTTTGGCATCCCTTCTACTAATTGTTTTCTTGGAATAGTGGATGTATTCGAAGTTATAATCGAATCTTTTTTTCTAATTTTATCTATTTTCTTGAACACATCATGTTTTATTTTTATTTTTTCTAATACTACTTCAATTATTAGATCTGCATCATTGATTAAATCGAGATGATCATCTATATTGCCAGTTGTAATAAATTTAGCATTATCTCGGTGCATCAAGGGTGTAGGACTACCAAGTTTCACCGGTTTCAGCATATTTTTCACTGCAGTTTCTGTAATTACATTCCGATTTTTTGCACCGTTTGGTACAATATCTAGTAAAGTTACTGGCAGACCTGCGTTTGCTACATGGGCTGCAATTCCACTACCCATAACGCCAGCTCCAATTACAGCAACTTTTTCAATATTCATTTATCCTCTTTCAAGTACAGTTGCACATCCCTGACCACCACCAACGCACATTGTAGACAGAGCATATTTTGCATCACTGTTTTGGAGTAACGCAGCAGCTTTTCCAGTTATCCGAGCACCACTAGCTCCTAACGGGTGTCCCATGGCAATAGCACCTCCATGCATATTGAGTTTAGAGGTATCAATTCCTAATTTATCTATACAAGCTAGACTTTGGGCTGCAAAAGCTTCATTCATTTCAACAATATCTATGTCCTTAAGTTCTAGACCTGCTCTTTTCAATGCTTTTTGAGATGATACTACAGGCCCGATTCCCATTATTTCAGGATTGCAACCTGAGATTGCCATTCCTCTAATATATGCCATAATCTCCAAATTATTTGAAACTGCATATTCTTTTGAACAAATAATAACGGCAGCAGCACCATCTGTTAGCGGTGAAGAGGTTCCAGCGGTAACCGTTCCATCTTTATCGAAGGCGGGTTTTAAATTTGCCATTGATTCTAATGTTGTTTCAGGTCTTATGCAACCATCTTCGCTTACATCATTTACCGTAATAATTTCATCTTTGAATTTTCCTTCAGCTTTTGCTTTGGATGCTTTTTGATGGCTTTCTAAGGCCATTTGTTCTTGTTTTTCACGAGATATTGAATGTTTTTTTGCTAGGTTTTCTGCTGTATGCCCCATCCCTATGTAGGCATCCATATCCACGAGGCTTGGATTGAGCATGGGGTTGAAACCAGGCATTGGGACTCTACTCATCGATTCAACACCTCCAGCAATAAATAATTCTCCTGATCCAGAATATATAGCTCCAGCAGCTTGGTGAATAGCTTGCATGGAAGACGCACAGAATCGGTTGACAGTTACACCTCCAACACTGTTAGGCAATCCCGATAGGAAGACTACATTGCGCGCCAAGTTCATTCCTTGTTCAGCCTCAGGAAAAGCACAACCTAATATCAAATCTTCAACATCATTTGGATTTATTTTGCTTTCTTCAATTAATCCTTTGACAACTTCAGCAGCTAAATCATCAGGTCTTGTTTTAGCTAGTTGACCTTTTTTTGCAGGAGTAAAAGCAGAGCGGGCATATCCACAAATAACAATTCCAGTCATTTTAATCAATCATATATACAGTATTACTATATAAAACTACGATTATATTTGTAAAATATGAAACATTTAAATACTCTGTACCTAAATTCATATTATGGTTATAGTGAATAAGTATAAAAAAAGTAAGATAAGTAGCCACCTTCAGATATTAGAAAAGCTTGGTTTCAGTAATGATGAAGCTCTTGTTTATCACACCATTCTTTCCTCTAAAGAATCTACAGTTGGAGAAATGAGTCGTTCTATTAATTTTTCTAGAGCTAAAATATATGGTATAATTGACAATCTGTTGTCCGAAGGAATCATTGTTGAAAGTGGTAAACATCCTAAATCCTACTATCCGATTGATCCTAGGGAGATAGCTGAAAAGCGTTTGAAGGAAGTAGAGGAGGCCACTGCTGACGCTCAATCCGATCTTTATCAATTATATCAATCGAAGAAAGTTGATTATTTGGAAACTTTAACAGTTAAGGATATGGAAATACTGTCACAGGTGGTTTCTATGTGTGAAAGAGCAACTTCATCTATTGATGTTATTGCATCATTACTTCCTTCAGAATTACCTTCAAATGTTTGTAGAGCTTTTTCAGATGCCAGCGGAAGAGGAATTAAAGTTAGATTATTATTTCCTAAAAAGGGTACTAGTCTTGATTTGTCACGTCTAGAGGGTTTCTTTGAAATCAAGCTTACTTCAGCAATGCCTCCAGCAGGCGTAATTTTAGTTGATGATAAGGAATTTTGTGTTGGAGGTTTAGATGTTCCAGATTCATCTAATACATTACTTGGAATGTGGATGAATCAACCAGAATTAGGTCGCCTAGTCAGATTAATTTTTGATAATATTTACGAAGCGTCTGATATCTACGAAAGTTAATTCTTCATGAAAGGATAAGTCCAATCATGTATTTCCATATTGGTACGTTTTACAGAACGTGGAGAGATCCATCTAAGGAGATTCAGAGGCCCTCCTGCCTTATCATTGGTTCCTGAGGCCCTGGCTCCTCCAAACGGTTGTTGTGCAACTACAGCACCTGTTGGTTTGTCATTAATATAGAAATTTCCTGCTGTAAATCTAAGGGCCTTATATGCCTTCTGAATATTTTCTTCAGACTTTGCAAATATTGCTCCTGTCAGTGCATATGGTGAAGACTCATCACATAGTTCTAATGTTTCTTCGAATTTATCATCATCATAGACATAAACTGTCAACACAGGTCCAAATATTTCTTCAACCATGGATTCAGATTTTGGATTTTTTGTGACAATAATAGTAGGTTCAATAAACCAACCCGTTTCTTCATTACTTCCTCCTCCTGTAATTATCTCGCAGTCTACATTTGACTTAGCACGTTCAATGTATCCAGTTATTTTGTCAAATGCTCTCTTATCAATCACTGAAGTCATAAAATTTGTAAAGTCTTTGCAATCTCCCATCTTAATTTTTTCTATTTCTATAACTAAATCATCCTTTATTGCATTCCATACAGAAGTGGGAATGTATGCTCTACTTGCAGCTGAACATTTTTGACCTTGATATTCAAAGGATCCTCTAAGGAGAGCCACTAATAGGCCTTTTTCATCACAATCAGAATGAGCTACAACAAAATCTTTACCGCCGGTTTCACCTACAATTCGAGGATAACTTCTGAGATTTGGCAAAGCTTCTGCAATTCTTTGCCATAATCCTTGAAAGACTCCAGTCGAACCTGTGAAATGAACTCCTGCAAAATCTGGGTTTGACAAGGCTGTTTCAGTTATTTTTGCTCCAGATCCTGGTAAGAAATTTATGACACCAGGCGGTAATCCAGCCTCCACCATTAGTTTCATAATCATATAATTTGAGTAATATGAATTTCTACTTGGTTTCCAAACAGCAGTACAACCAACAAGAGCCGGTGCACTTGGTAAGTTTCCAGCTATGCTAGTAAAGTTAAAGGGAGTTATAGCCAATACAAATCCTTCTAGAGGTCTTATTTCGGTTGTATTAACCATTCCTTCAGGTGAAACTAATGGTTGTAATTCATCATGAAAATTGTTTGCATAGTATGAATTAAATCTCCAAAAATCAATTAATTCACACGCAGCATCTATTTCAGCCTGAAATACAGTCTTACTTTGATTTAGCATAGTTGAAGCATTTACTTTCATTCTCCAACTAGTAGCAAGCAAGTCAGCACATTTTTCAAAGATTTTCGATCGTTCTTTTAACCCTAATTCAATCCATGAGTCTTGAGCGTTTACAGCCGCATTACAGGCATTTTCCATTTCGTTTTGTCCTGCAAGATGTACATTAGCTAAAATATGTTTGTGATTGTGTGGTACTACTTGTGTTACAGTATTGTTTGTGTAAACCTCTTTGCCATTTATTATACAAGGAATATCTATTATTTCAGATAATTGTTTGGCAATTTCTTTTTCTAAATTTTCTCTCTCATTACTACCCAATTCATAATTCAGTATCGGTTCATTCTCCGGTTGTGAACTCATATTTGTTAGAACAAGACGGAATTAATATGCTTATGTCCTTAACCATAATATTTAATTGATAATCATAATGGATTAGTATGGCTAGGCTTGATGTTAAAGACAAGGATCCGTTTGCCAATGCGGATGCAGAACCTAAAGATAATGTATCTGCTTCAGGATTCTTTGCTCGACTTATTCTTAGGTTTGGGCTATATCGATTATTTTGGTTTGTAATTAGTGGTTCAGTTAGTTATTTAATTTATAAATTTTTATATGTATCTTGATTCGTTAATTGATAAACTTTATGTATATTCTTGACGATTCTAATTCTTCTTTATCAAACTATTAATTTAGTGGTGGGCCCGACCGGATTTGAACCGGCGACCTCCCGATTATCAGTCGGGTGCTCCAGCCAGACTAAGCTACGGGCCCAATGTTTTGCTACCAGACTAGGGGATTTAATATTACATGCCATTTATGTCTTATTTTCGTTACAAATATGAGGTGAGGTGACCACGTTTATTTATAGGGCTTTTGTACTGGCAAAGAGTCGTTATTTTAGACATGTCACGCAACGATTTATTGGTTAAGATTAAGCAAGCTGAAACTGCAGCTGAACAATCTGTAGAAGATGCAGAAAAAGAGCATACGGTAGCTCTTCGTGAAGGTGATAAGGAATCTCTTTCAATTATTGTTGATGCAAGGAAAAAGGCAGAGTCTAAAGCTTCTAAAGATTTGGATAAAGCCAAGAAGAACATATCTAAGAATAAAGATAAAGTGATGAAAGACGGAATGGTTTCTATTGAAAAAATGCAGGCCGAATCTCAGAAAAAAAGTCGTAAATCCGCAGAAGCTTTTGTTAAGAAGTTTTTGGAGTCTATGTAAATGCTTAAACCTGAACCAATGACTAAGGTTGTTATTTGTGGTTTGAATGATGATTTATCTAAAGTATCTAATGTTTTATCAAAAACTCGTTTAGTGCATGTTGAAAATTATGCAGGAGAGGACGAGGGTTTTCTGACGGGATCTACATTGGATTATGGGTCTCAAGTTTCAGAAGTCCTTGTTAGGGTGCGTTCATTAATCAAAATCCTTGATGTTGATGCAGGTTCTCCAACAGATGTAAAGAATGCTGATTCGGTTGAGTCTGAGGTTTTTGAAAAATTAGATAATTTGGAAAAAAACATACTAAAAATATACAATAATAACCGAAGTTCAATTCAAGAACTAAAGGATGGAACAAATCGTCTTGAATTAATGGAAAAGTTTGAATCTTTTGGTATAAATCTTGAATATTTTTCCGGTTTCAAAAGTATGAATGTTTTAACTGGTATTCTTTCATCTAATACGGAATTTTCAGTAGTTAATGGTGAAGTCATTCGTGACGACGATATGATTGCTGTATTTGTTCCAGTAGGAGATAGTGAAGAAGTCGAACAAAGATTGATAAAATCTGGTTTCAAAAGTGTTGATCCTCCTTCAGGAGAGGGGTCAATAAGTAAAGGGATATCTAAATTAGAATCAGATCTACAGAATTTGGAAAGTGAGATCGAAGCCACAGGACTTGAATTGGAAGCCTTGAGTAATCGTCATGGCCAATGGTTAGTAGTAGCTGAAGAGCATTTTGCAGCGCAATCTGAAAAATCAAGTTTACCACTTAAGTTGGCTTTAAGCAAGAATGCGTTTGTTTTAGATGGTTGGATTCCTGTTAAAGAAGCAGATGATTTAAAAAATTCATTAGAGGGAATAAATTTGGATATTCAATTTGAGTCTTCAGATGCAATTCCTCCAGTAAAATTAGATAATCCGAAGGCAGTTAAGCCGTTTGAATTCTTTACTAAATTATATAGTACACCAGACCACAGGGAATTAGACCCATCTGCACTTCTTTTCTTTGGTTATCCTCTATTTTTTGGATTGATGATAGGAGATTTGGGTTATGGTTTCTGCTACTTCTTTTTGGGACATTTCTTAGCTACGAAATATAAGCATAGTGATGAGCTTTATCAATTAGGACAAATTATCCGCATGGCTGGTTTCTCAGCATTCTTTTTTGGTACTGTGATATTTGCAGAGGCCTTTGGTTTCGCCCTTCCATTTTTACAGCATGACTTTGCTCTAGATAAAGGAAATGCAGATGATGTTGGTTTCATGCTTTTAGCTAGTGGAGCTATAGGTTTGTTTTATGTTACATTAGGTCTAGTTATGGGGTTCTATAATGCAATGAATATGCATGATATAAAACATGCAATTCAAGAAAAATTATCTTGGATTATGATTCTTTGGGGTGGTTTGTCTTTTATTCCACCATGGTTATTTGGTAGTTCTTTGATAGGTTCACGAATTGGTTTAGATGAAGAGATAGAATTTTGGGTAGGTTTATCTGGATTCTTGATTGGGCTCGTTTTAGCCGTTTCAGCAGAGGGTGTTGTGGCTTTAGTTGAAGTCCCTTCTGTTTTTGTACAAGTTATTTCTTACGTTCGAATTGCAGCTTTAGGAGTTGCAGATTATGGTTTAGCTCATGCCTTCAATGGTATGGCTATGGATATCGGCTTTTCAGGTGTTAGTATAATTCCAGCTTTACTAATATTTGTAGTAGGACAATTGGTAGTGTTTACTCTAGGACTTATTGGTTCAGGAATAAACTCCTTGCGTCTTCAATATGTCGAGTGTTTCCCTAAATTCTTCATTGGTGGGGGAACCGATTACACTCCTTTCGGGTACACCCGAAAATACACACACGAAACGGAGACAACAGTATGAACAGAAAAACAAATCTATATGTTTTGGCAGCAATGCTCTTTGTAGCATTGTTGGCAATGCCAGCAGCATCTGCCGCAGACGGAGATGACAACGAACAAACAGTGAGCGCAGCTGAGAAGACTTCCTATGGTTATATGGCCATTGGAGCCGGTCTTGCGATTGGTTTAGCAGGAATAGGCACAGGTATAGCTCAGTCCCACACAGGAGCGGCAGCCGTAGGTGCAGTAGCAGAGGACCGTGGCAATTTTGCTAACAGTCTAATCTTTATTGCTATACCTGAAACAGTCGTTATCCTTGGTTTCGTTATTGCGAACCAGATTATGGGTCTAACAGGCCATTAAGATGGCTCTGCAGGAAATTCTGAGCCAGGTTGAAGAAACTGGCCAGAAACAGGTAGAAGAAATTCGCACAAAGACCAAATCCGAAGTCGAAGCTAAGCTTTCAGACGCTAGAGATAAAGGTAATGCAATCTCTAAGGAAATTGCTGTTGAAACTCTACGGCAAATCGAACAGCTTGAGCAACAGGAGATTCCTGCTGCAGAATTAGAAGTAAAACGTAGCAGATTGGATGCTCAAAGGCGAGCTTTAGAAGAGACGCGTAAAGAGGTTTTTGATAAATTAGAAAAATTAGGTAAGGCAGATCTTGAAAAAGTTTACAAGAAATTATTATCTAATTTACCAAAAGGTGGAATATTGCATTGTCGTAAAGAAGATGCAAGTTTAATTGGGAAATATTCCAAGTTAAAGAGGGGTTCTTCGATACATGAACCAGGTTTCATTGTTGAGACTCCAGACTATCGACTAGATTTTCGATTTAGCACATTAGTTGAGAAAGCTTGGCAAGACCATCTTCCAATTGTGAGTGAGGAACTTTTTGGTAAATGAGTAATTACGCCTATGCTGCAACTAGGGTACGAGCACGACGTTCGCGTCTTCTTGGATCTGAGAGTTATGCACAACTCCTGAATATGGAATTTTCAGAAATTGCACGTTACATTCAGGATTTGGAATATAGGCGAGAAATAGACAAATATGGTGCCACTTTGCGTGGTGCAGATTTACTTGAAGCAGCTTTGTTAGATAATCGTTCAACAGAGATTGGAGAAGTAATTGGCTTTTGTACTGGTGACCTTAGAATGGGTGTAGCTGCATATGCAGAACGCTATAATGTCAGAGCAATCAAAGTATTGTTGAGGGGAATATTTGACGAAATAGATTCTGAAGAGTTGCTTAAGCAAGTTTCACCGATGTCAGATAGTCAATTGGATCTGTATACTCAGATTGCTGCATCGGAAAATATTGAAGGTGCTGTAGAACAGTTGGAAAGCACAAAATATTACGAATTGCTCCAGGAAGCATTAGAAAACAGGAAGAGCGACAGTCTTCAACCGCTTGAAGATGCACTTGATAAAGCGTATTATCAGGATTTGGTATCTAGTCTTCCATCTAGTGGGGCTGCAGATAGGATATATCGTGGTTTTGTACAAGTGCAGATAGATGTAGCTAACCTAAAGACAGTAATGAGATTGAGACACCGTGGTTTGGGTGGCCACGGTGAATTACTGATATCTGGCGGTACTATTGATGAAACTTTGTTGACAGCTACTAACAGTGTGACTGATATAATTCCAATTTTAGAAGGAACGGCATATCAAGAAGTGTTGCAACCAGTTATTGAAAATTTTGAAGATAATGGTCTCAACAAGGCCATACAAGCATTGGAAAATCATGTCTCGATTACATCGAGACGTTATTCCTATTTGTACCCTTTATCTATTTTACCAATATTAGATTATTTGCTAAGGAAAGAAAAAGAAGTACGCAATCTAAGAACTATTGTTAGAGGTAAGGATTTGGAACTTTCTAATGAAAGGATCAAGGAGATTATGGTGGTATAATGGAGATAGGAGTAATTGGTAGAGAGATGTTTACTACTGGATTTCGTCTTGTGGGTGTCCACAAGTGGTTCAGTGTAAACGATGATGTTGATTCTGAAAAAGCCGTAAACATGGCTTTGGAAGACAAAAATATCGGTGTTTTAGTAATACACGACACCGAGTGGCAAGAATTGGAGGAAAAAACTCAGTCTAAATTGAGTAACAGTGTTTCTCCTACAGTTATTGCCATAGGCTCAAGTGTTGATGACACTTTGAGAGAACGTATACGAACAGCAGTAGGAGTTGATTTATGGAAATAAAAGGCGAAATATTCCGGGTTTCTGGCCCGGTCGTGACAGCCGAGGGAATTTCCCCTCGAATGTATGATGTGGTACTAGTAGGCCACGAAAAACTGATGGGTGAAGTCATAGGTTTAGAAGGTGACAAATCTACGATTCAGGTCTATGAGGATACTTCAGGCATAATGCCTGGAGAACCAGTTGAGAATACTGGCGCCTCATTGTCTGTTGAACTAGGTCCAGGTCTTCTAAGATCCATCTATGATGGAATTCAAAGACCTTTACCTGTGTTGCAAGACAGTATGGGTGATTACATCCTTCGTGGTGTGTCAGCACCAGGTCTTGACCATTCAGTAAAGTGGGACTTTGATGCATCAGCTAAAGTTGGTGATGAAGTAAGTGGAGGTGACGTATTAGGCACTGTTCAAGAAACTCCAACTATTGTTCACAAGATTTTAGTTCCACCAAAGGTAAGCGGTAAAATCAAAACCATCAAAAAAGGAAAGTACACTGTCGATGATACTATAGGTACACTTGAAGATGGAACCAAGTTACAACTTATGCATAAGTGGCCTGTTCGTGAACCACGTCCATTTTCCCGAAAACATCCTCCAGATATTCCGTTGGTAACTGGGACTAGGACTCTCGATGGTCTTTTCCCAATAGCTAAGGGTGGAACAGCTGCAATTCCGGGAGGTTTTGGTACGGGTAAAACAGTTACTCAACAGACATTGGCTAAGTGGTCAGATGCACAAGTTGTGGTCTATGTTGGTTGTGGTGAAAGAGGAAATGAAATGACTGAAGTTTTGACTGAATTCCCACACTTGAAAGATCCAAAAACTGGAGGTCCTTTAATGGATAGAACGGTTCTGATTGCTAATACTTCAAATATGCCTGTGGCAGCTCGAGAAGCTTCGGTTTACACAGGAATTACATTAGCTGAATATTACAGAGATCAAGGATATGATGTTTCATTGATGGCAGATTCCACTTCGAGGTGGGCAGAGGCTATGCGTGAAATTTCATCAAGACTTGAAGAAATGCCAGGTGAAGAGGGATATCCTGCATATTTGGCTTCTAGACTTTCTGAGTTTTATGAAAGAGCTGGAAGAGTAGAAACAATGGCTGGAGATGATGGATCAGTAACAGTTATTGGTGCTGTATCACCTGCCGGGGGCGATTTCTCAGAACCTGTTACTCAGAATACACTACGAATTGTGAAAGTATTTTGGGCATTAGATTCCAAACTTGCTCAAAAGAGGCACTTTCCAGCTATTAATTGGCTAACAAGTTATTCACTATACAATCGTGTACTGGGTGACTGGTACAGCGAGAATGCCTCCAAGAATTGGAGTGATAACATAGCAACAGCAATGACAGTCCTACAAGAGGAGGCTGAACTTCAGGAAATTGTTCAACTAGTTGGTTCAGATGCATTGCCAGACGACCAGCAACTTACACTTGAGGTTGCTAGACTATTAAGGGAATTTTATCTTCAGCAGAATGCTTTCCATGACGTAGATACATATTGTAAGGTCAATGTTCAAGCTGAGTTTTTAGATGCTATTCTGTATTATAAGGAGTTAGCAGAGGCTTCTCTCGCTTCTGGAAGAACTGTAGCTGCTTTGACAAGTATTCCAATATTGGAAGAGTTAGGACGTTCAAAATTCGAAGAAAATTTCAGTGATTTGTTGCCTAAATTGAGGAAGCAGATTGAAAAGGAAATATCTGAGTTAAAGGAGGACTAAAATGCAAAAAGAATATAAAACAATAAATGAAATTGCAGGACCTTTAGTTTTTGTTGAAAAGACAGAACCAGTAGGTTATGGTGAGCTTGTACAAATTTCAATGCCTGATGGATCTATCAAAAGAGGGCAAGTACTTGACACATCAAAAGAAATAGTGGTTGTTCAGGTTTTCGAAGGAACCACTGGTATAGATAGGGCCTCAGGAGTAAAATTCTTAGGAGAAACAATCAAACTTTCTGTATCAAAGGAAATGCTTGGCCGTATACTTAATGGAGCAGGAGAACCAATAGATGGTGGGGCGCCAATAGTTCCTGAAAAGAGAGTAGATATTCTTGGAGCTGCTATCAATCCTTATTCAAGAGATTCACCTCAGGAGTTTATTCAGACTGGAGTTTCAACTATAGATGGTTTGAATACTTTAGTTATGGGTCAAAAATTACCCATATTCTCTGGTTCGGGTCTGCCTCATAACGACATTGCATTACAGATTGCAAGACAAGCAAAAACTTTGGGTAGTGATCGTGAATTTGCAGTTGTTTTTGCAGCAATGGGAATAACTAACGAAGAAGCACAATATTTCATGTCTGATTTTGAGCGTACAGGGGCTCTTTCTCGAGCTGTAGTATTGATGAATTTAGCAAGTGATCCTGCAGTTGAGAGATTAATTACGCCACGTATGGCACTGACAGCGGCAGAATATCTTGCATTTGAACACGGTTACGACATTCTTGTTATTCTAACAGATATGACAAATTATTGTGAGGCCTTAAGACAAATTGGAGCAGCACGTGAGGAAGTTCCAGGAAGGCGTGGTTATCCCGGATATATGTACACTGACCTTGCACAGAATTATGAAAGAGCAGGTTTAATCAAAGGTAAAGCAGGTTCTGTAACTCAGGTTCCTATATTGACTATGCCTGGTGATGATATAACGCATCCAATTCCTGATCTGACTGGTTACATTACTGAAGGTCAGATTGTTGTTTCTCGAGAATTACACAGGAAAGGAATTTATCCTCCAATTTTTGTTTTACCTTCGCTATCGCGTTTGATGAATGCAGGTATCGGTGAAGGACAAACACGAGAAGATCACAAACAATTGAGTGATCAGCTTTATGCAGCATATGCTGAAGGAGTTGATTTACGAGGTTTAGTTGCAATTGTTGGAAAAGAAGCACTTTCTGAAAGGGATCAAAGGCTTTTAGAATTTGGAGATGATTTTGAAAATCGGTTTGTTAGAC
The DNA here is from genome assembly GCA_964578995.1 of uncultured archaeon. Classification (GTDB taxonomy): domain Archaea; phylum Thermoplasmatota; class Poseidoniia; order MGIII; family CG-Epi1; genus CG-Epi1. The sequence continues at coordinate 7,701 of CAZOEZ010000009.1, read as the reverse complement.
AAGGCCGTGAAGATGACAGACATATTGGGGAAGACACTCTTGAACTTGGCTGGAATATGATTAGTGCTTTACCTGAATCGGCACTTACTAGAATTGACAAGAAAATTATGGATAAATATCATCCAGCTTATCGAGATAAAAATAAGAAATGAGTATAGCAGACGTCAAGCCAACTCGCTCTGAGTTAATAGCTACACGAAAGCGAATTAAGCTTTCAATTAGTGGCCATAAACTCTTGAAAATGAAAAGGGATGGCCTGATTATTGAATTCTTTGAGCTCTTACCCAAGGTTAAGGATATGCGTTCACAATTAGTTGAGCTTTATACAGCAGCGGACAAAAAGTTGGCGGTTGCTATGGTTGCTGATGGAAAGAGCGCACTAAAATCTGCAGCTAATTGTAGACAAACTCCACCACAGGTTGAGTTGAGTGAGAACAACATAATGGGTGTGGTAGTACCTCAGATTAAGGTTTCGACAATACAGAAATCCGTTGAAGAAAGAGGATATGGTCTTATTGGTACATCAGTTAGGATAGATGAATCGGTACATGCTTTTGAGAAGCTTGCTGAAAAGGTTCTTGAGGCTGCAGAATTAGAAACGACCATGAAGAAACTTCTAGACGAAATAGAATCAACTAAACGTAGAGTTAATGCATTGGAATTCAAAGTTATACCTAATTTAGAAGAAATTGCCTCATATATTACGCTCCGTTTAGAAGAATTAGAGAGAGAAAACGTTTTCAGGCTAAAGCGAATAAAGGGATGATGTCTTATTCACCTATAGACTGGTTACAAGACCAATTTGATGATTCAGATAGACGCCAAAGGTTATTCAAAATATTTGCAATAATTTCTCAAGGTATGCTTTTCTTAGGCGTGATAATAATAATTTGGATGCTTCAGGATGACTTACGCACTATTCTTGGAGATTAAATCAATTCATTCTTTCATACGGGTGTAGCCGCACTTACCACAGGAAACTCTATCTTTATGTTCAGCAAGGAAAACACCAGGTCCACAGGTTTCCTGAGGGCAGAATTGCCTTTTTCTAGTGATTTTCCCATCAGAAATTTCATACTGCTCAATCTTTTTCATTAGTCTCTCCTTTTTCAGCCTCTTTAGTTTCTTCTTCTACAACCTCTTCTTTGACTTCTTCTTTAGTTTCTTTCTTAGCATCTTCTTTTGGAGTTTCTTCAACCTTTTTTTCTTTTTTGGGTTTATCCTCTGTATCTGTATGTCTTGCGATGGATGGTTTCGTTTCAATTAAATTTAGGGAGTCTTTATTAGTGTAAATTTTAGCATATCCTTGCGTTTCAGTTTTGCCATATTTGTTTTTTAGGTAATCAATAATAATTAGTTCTTTTTTTGCCTTCAATTTTTCGGATAAATTTTTGATAACCTGATTTCTATTTGGTGTTGCGTCACTTTCATGCTTTATGACGATTTGGACTTCTTGTCTATTAAGGAGCGGATTGTCGTTATTTTCTGTTATTTCAAGTTCCATTCTACTCAACCAACATACGCCTTAGGAAGCTGTTGGCCCTCTTCTTTTCTTGTTGATTTACATCAACTACTACCATCCCTCTGTTGGGCATCCCATAAATTACCTTCGCTCCCAATTGGACCATGCTTATCACTGCCAGAGTAGCTAAATCTTCTTCCCCATCTACAACTATTTTAGTATTTGAATTATTGGATATATTATCTTTTATTGATTTCCATAATTCACTAGAGATAGTTCCCGCTTTATTTTGAACATTAATAGTTTTTTCTCCTATTTTAGAAATTTGGTCTTTTTGTTTAGAATTTAGTGAAATATTTCTTTTAGTTTTCATATCTATAATACACAGATTTGGTTCACGAATTTCCTCAAATACTTTGATTGTACAAATATCACCTATTGTTGCAATATAGCGACAATCAGCCAATGATTCTGGTGATTTTTGATAAATCCTACTTTTAGTTTCTCGGAGTTCTTCAGCCATTTCAGGCTTTAGAATATACATTTAGCGTACACGTAGGGCATAACGACCAGGTGTTCGTATTCCCATTTCTTTTGCCAATTCCGACATTTCTGGATCTAGGACTTCAATAAAACCCTGCCATTCTCTCGATACCTCTGCATCAGGACAACGTGGGCATGTTTTTTCATCAAGAATTAAATGACATTCTTTACAGGCGAAATCACTCATTATTCTCCACCAGCAGCAGCTTTATTTTGATCTTCTAAAATCCATTCATGCTTTCCCAGTCCCGGTTGCCTCATAGTAAGACCTATCTTTGATTCTCTTGGTGATATTTCATTCAAAGATATGGTAACTACTCTAGCTCTTACTTTGTCTCCAACCCTTAATTCCCTTTTACTCTCTTTACCAATTAATCTTTGATTTCCAACATCGGTATTGATATGGTCATCTTGGACTTGTGATACATGTAATAGACCATCCAACGGTCCAAATCTTATGAAGGCCCCATATTCCGTTATTTGATCTACAACTCCTTCTATTACTTCTTGAATTTTAACATCAAATAACAACATATCCATTCTTACAGGTTGATAAACTGCACCATCACCGTGGACTACTCTACTGTCTCCTGTCAGTTCTAGATTTGTGATTAGAACAACCAGTTTTTGATCCGGCCCCATTCGCCCCTCAAAAGCTTGATGAGCTAATTCCATGGTGACTTTGTTTATGTCTTCATCCAGCCTGTCGGGCGGGATTCTAACCATGTCATTTCTTGTGTGAAGATAATACATCTTTTTTCCTCAGCAGACCCCTCTATAAACGAACTAAGTTCCTATCATCCCAGCTAAAACTAAACTAACAACAGACATAAGTTTAATCAAAATGTTCAAACTAGGACCTGCTGTGTCTTTGAATGGATCTCCAACGGTGTCACCAACTACTGCAGCTTTGTGGGCATCGGAGCCTTTTCCTCCATGAGCACCACCTTCAATGTGTTTCTTTGCATTATCCCATGCACCTCCTGCGTTAGACATGAATATAGCCATCAAAACACCGCAGACAGTTACTCCAGCTAGTACTCCGGCTAACATTTGCATACCATCCGTTTGACTAACAATATTTGTAGCTGGTAAAATAACTGCAAAGATTACAGGAGTTGAAACCGCTAGTAATCCTGGAGCTACCATTTTCTTTATGGCTGCTTGGGTAGAAATATCAACACATCTTGCAAAATCAGCTTCAGCTTTTCCATCAAGTAAACCTTCAATTTCACGGAATTGTCTCCTGACTTCTTCAATCATTTCAAAAGCCGCATCTCCGACAGCTTGCATTGAAAATGCAGCAAACACGAAAGGTAACATTCCACCGATGAATAAACCAGCTAAAACTTTAGGATTTAGGATATCAACTTCGGTGATATTTGCCTGAGTGGTAAAAGCAGCAAAAAGAACTAAAGCAGTGAGAGCTGCTGAACCGATAGCAAATCCTTTACCAATTGCAGCGGTAGTATTTCCTACGGCATCTAGTTTATCAGTCCTTTCACGAACTTTTGGTTCGAGTCCAGTCATCTCTGCAATACCACCAGCATTATCTGCTATAGGGCCATATGCATCAACAGCTAATTGTATTCCAATTGTCGCGAGCATTCCAAGTGCTGCAATTCCAATACCATATAATCCTGCAAAATCGTATGCGAAGAGCATAGCTAGGGCAATTGTAAGGACAGGTAAAGCAGTAGAAATCATTCCAGTCCCTAGACCAGAAATTATGTTTGTGGCAGATCCAGTCTCAGAGGCTTTTGATATATCCTGTGCGGGTTTTCTCTCATCAGAAGTATAATATTCAGCAAACAGTCCAATTAGTATTCCAGAGGCTAATCCCACAACTGTGGCTAAGAATAAGTCCATGACTGAATATGTGACTCCTTCGATTCCATCGGTAGCTTCTATCCAAATAAATTCTCCGTCAGTACTCATGTAGTCAATAATGAAATATGATAGTACAAGCATCATTCCTGCAGCTCCAAAATGACCTTTGTTTAGTGCAGTTTGAGGATTTCCACCTTCTCCAGTTCTTACCAGAAAAGTTCCAATTATTGAAACGAATATTCCTGCTGCAGCTAGTGTTAGTGGAAGTTGGACTAAACTTTCTTGATCCTTGGCAGCAGCCAAAACCATAGCCCCAATCATAACACCTACAAATGATTCGAATAAATCTGCACCCATCCCTGCTACATCACCTACATTGTCACCCACATTATCTGCAATTGTTGCTGGATTCCTAGGGTCATCTTCTGGAATTCCAGCCTCTACTTTGCCTACTAAATCTGCTCCAACATCTGCAGCTTTTGTGTAAATTCCACCACCAACTCTAGCAAATAACGCAATAGAAGAGGCACCTAGCGAGAAACCGGCCATCACAGATAGACGTTCGTTAAGACTAGGAAAACTATCTTCGAGCCCCATGTATAACAATGAAAGACCCATTACTCCTAGACCTGCAACACACATACCCATAACAGAACCTCCTGAGAATGCAACAATAAGTGCATCATTCAGGCTTGTCCGTGCTGCGTTTGTGGTTCTACTGTTAGATGCAGTAGCCGACCACATACCTATGAAACCTGCTAATCCAGAGCACAAAGCTCCAAAAATAAATGCTAAGGCGATTACTCCCTGACCTTCTGAATTATATCCTAAGAATAGTAAGACTGCTACAACAGCTACAAACATCGCTAGAACGCGATATTCTCTACTGAGGAACGCCATTGCTCCGCTACGAATATGCCCTGCAATCTTTGCCATTTCATCAGTACCTTGACTTTGCCCTTCAACCCATCTCAATTTCCAAAAAGCAAAAGCAAGTGCTGTAACCCATGCTAAAATCCATATTATTGCAATTTCTGTGATTTCCATTTTTGCACTCCTGTAATGATTCTAAGTAATTACAATCAAATACAAGCTTTTTCAGATTTTAATGTAGACTATATAAGACTGATGGAAGTTATCTATTTTGCTTTACCGTATACAAAGCCACCAATAAGCCCAAATCCAATCATAACAATTAGAACAGCATATAACCCAATATCAAACCATACTCCGAACTTCAACCCCCACCCAATCCAGAAAGCTAGTGCCAATGGAATAAGGAAGTAATAGAATCCTGCGGTCATTTTTTCTTGATTGGGTATATTTTCTAGATTCAAATTTTCACCATTACCATGTCCTTGACAGAACGCACCGTTTCAAAGGGAATATTTAACATATTCTCTGAATTCAATTCGTATCCCTCTGGTATGTCACCATCTGAGGCTATGACTAGGGTCTTGAGTTTACCTGAAGTAGAATCAAGAATAACATTAGAGATGTACCCTAAACGTTCCCCAGAAACGGTTGTCACTTGCTTGTCTCGGAGGTCTGATAGTCTTATTTCCATATCACATGTAAAGATCGTCTTCACTACGTCTTTCTTTTCTCCTAGTTCGAGATCTTAACTTTTTACCTAATTCTGAGTAGTATTTTACGGTATCCTCTGTTACAGAGGGTGATACTTGTTCTAATGCTTCATCAAAATATTTCATTGTAACTTCTTTCGCTTTGGAATTTTTCCTAAGTGCTAAGATTGCAGCTTCACGCACCACCCCTTCAATATCAGCACCAGTATATCCTTCCATTTTTTTAGCTAAGGTTCCTAAATTCACCCCTTTTAGAGGCATATCCTTTGTATGTATTTCTAAAATATGTTTTCTTGCTTCTTCATCTGGTTCACTAATAAGAATCATCCGGTCGAATCTTCCTGGTCTTAGAAGGGCTGGATCTATTATTTCAGGTCTATTTGTAGCACCAATAATCATTACACCTTCTAAATTTTCTAGTCCGTCCATACTAGTCAACAATTGATCTACAAGTCTATCAGATACTTTACTGTCACTATCTCCACCCCTAATAGGTGCAAGTGCATCTAATTCATCTAAAAATACGATACATGGAGAAACTTGTTTGGCTTTTCTGAAAACTTCTCTAAGTTTCTTTTCAGACTCTCCAACCCATTTCGACATAACCTCCGGCCCTTTAATTGCTATAAAATTCGCTTCGGATTCTGTCGCCACAGCCTTTGCAAGCAAAGTTTTACCAGTCCCAGGTGGACCGTAAAGAACCATTCCTCTAGGCGGTCTGATTCCTAGCCTTTCAAACCCTTCTGGATTTGTTAGTGGCCACTCAACAGTTTCTTTGAGTTGCTGTTTTGCATCTTCCAAGCCTCCAACTTCATTCCATTCAACTCTTGGAATCTCAACCATAACTTCCCTAAGCGCCGAAGGTTCAACATCTTTTAGAGCCTCTTTAAAATCGTCATTATTGACTTCCATTTCTTGTAATAATTTTGGAGGTATAGGTTCATCTAAATCTATTTCAGGTAAATAACGTCTTAGGGCACTCATTGCCGCTTCTCTAGCTAATGCTGCTAAATCTGCGCCGACAAATCCATGTGTAATATCTGCGAAGTGAGCTAGTTCTTTCCATTGACCATTTTTGTCTCTCTTTATTGGCATTCCGCGCGTATGAACTTGGAGAACTTCTTTTCGGCCGTCTCTGTCAGGGATGCCAATTTCGATTTCACGGTCAAATCTTCCTGGTCTTCTAAGGGCTTGATCTATTGCATCTGGTCTGTTTGTGGCTGCAATTACAATCACTTGACCTCTTGCTTGTAGTCCATCCATTAAAGTTAGAAGCTGGGCTACAACGCGCCTTTCTACTTCTCCCTGAGTTTCGTCACGTTTGGAAGCAATGGAATCAATTTCATCAATAAAAATAATAGAAGGTGAATTAGTTTCAGCTTCCTCGAATTTTTGTCTTAAGTGAGCTTCAGATTCTCCATAATACTTATTCATTATTTCAGGACCTTGAATAGATAAGAAATTTGCTCCAGACTCGTTTGCTACAGCTTTTGCAAGTAAAGTTTTACCAGTTCCAGGTGGACCATAAAGTAAAACACCCTTTGGAGGATCAATTCCTAATGCATCAAAAAGTTCGGGATGCTTTAGAGGCAATTCAATCATTTCTCTTACTTTCTTAATTTCTTCTTTCAAACCACCAATGTCTTCGTAGACAACACCTGTTGTTGTTAATTCTTCTTCTTTGATGGGGTCTTCATGAACTTGGATAACAGTATCTGCTTGAATCTGGATTATTCCTTTTGGTTGAACTACTGTGACTGCAAATGGTAATCTTCCGCCCATTAGAGTCAATCCTGGAACAATTACGACATCGCCTTTTGTTAGAGGTCTTCGGTTTAGTCCTCTGAGGATTACTTCTTCAATACCAGGTCCAAATTGGACTCTTCCTGATTGGTCCATCATTGGAGCTAAAACAACTTTTTGTGCTGGCTTAACTTGAGCTTTTTTGACTTCAACCTTGTCTCCCAAATTTACTTTGGCATTATTTCTGATAAGTCCATCAACACGTATTATTCCCTTGCCTTCATCTTCTGTTCTGGCTCTCCAGACAATTGCTACAGTGGGATCTCTTCGTCTACCATGTATTTCTACTATATCGCCAATTGACAAGCCCAATTCATTTCTGGTTAATGTGTCTAATCTTCCTCTTCCATAACCAACTTCATCCTGAAGCGCCTCAGCAACTTTCAGAGTGATTGAATCTTCTCCCATGGGACTATTGTATAATTTGGGTTCAAAAAACTACTGTTGGTAATTTTTCTTGTTTCTAATCCTGTTTCC
>CAZOEZ010000008.1:0-40349 GCA_964578995.1 uncultured archaeon | reverse complement strand
CATGTTTGATTTGACTGGAAATAAAACCGATATGAATACTGAGTTGATGGCAGGACTAACTTCCTTCCTAGCAACTTGTTACATCATATTTGTTAATCCAGGTATTCTAGGTGAAGCATTTGCAAACTATGGCATAGATAATACTAATGCATTAGTAACTGCAACTGTTCTAGTAAGTGCTTTCAGTAGTATTGCAATGGGTGTCTATGCAAAGAATCCAATTGTTTTAGCACCCGGTATGGGGCTTAATGCCTTCTTTACCTATACTGTTACAGCTCCTTGGGGCATGGGAATACATCCCTATGTTGCATTAGGTGCAGTATTCTGGTCTGGTGTTATTTTCATACTATTATCCGTATTTAACATACGAACTGAAATAATGAGAGCAATTCCGGTACAATTAAGATATGGTGTAGCCGTAGGAATTGGACTGTTTCTAGCCCTACTTGGATTTGCAGACCACTCAAATTTCATTCAACACACTCCTGATGTTCTCGGTGGTGTGCCAATTGTTGTTTTAGGTAACATGTTCCCTGATGATGGAACTATAATAGAAAGACTATTGCATGTTGATCATGGCATGTTGGTATTTGTTTTTGGACTTATGACTACTGGTGCCTTAGTAGCTAGAAAACAAACAGGAGCATTAGTTATCGGTATTTTCGCAACCACGGCCTTTGCTGCTATGTTTGGAAGATTTGGCTTTGCTGGACCTGTAATGGTAGAGATACCAGACGAAATGTTCGCAGCTCCTGACTTTTCACTATTAGCTGCAATTTTCACAAACCAAGACTACAGTTACGTAAACGCTGACGGAGTAGATGTCAGTGTAACGGTGGGTTTGCCTATAGTTGAATCACTCAAATTTGCTGTCTTACCAGCAATGTTTGCTTTCCTTTTCACAGATATGTTTGACAGTATCTCTACCTTTGTAGGTGTATCTGAAGTAGGTGGCTTAAATGATGAAAACGGCGAACCCCGTAATATCAAAGAAGCTCTAATAGTAGATGGGGCATCAACAACAATTTCAGGTCTGCTTGGTTCAAGCCCAGGAACTAGTTACATCGAATCAGCTGCTGGAATAGAAGCTGGAGGAAGAAGTGGACTAACTGCTGCATTTGCAGGAATATTATTCATTCCTTTCCTATTCCTATCTCCAGTAATAGGAATGGTACCTTTAGCTGCTTCAGCACCTATCCTTGTTCTAATTGGTTTATTCATGTGTAAACCTATAGCAAAGATTGATTGGGGTAACTTTGAAAATGCATTCCCTGCTTTTATGGCCATGATTTTGGTTCCTCTTACCTTTTCCATTACACAAGGAATAATTTGGGGTTTCCTATCATGGAGTGCAATCAAGATTTGTGTTGGTAAGTTTGATCAGATAACAATACCACTATGGTGTATCAACGTATTCTCATTGCTTGCATTGTTATACGCTGATTAAAGCAGAACAAAATAAGAGAACCCACTTTATTGTGGGTTCTCAACAACCCATTAGCAAACCAATTATCTATGGAATATATTAGAAACCTGATTAGAAATGTACCTGACTTTCCAAAGGAAGGTATAGAATTCAAGGATATTACTCCAGTTCTAGCCGATATTGAGGCCTTGAGATTATCTGTGAAAGAAATGGCTTCTCCCTTTGATAGCTTTGGAATCGATGTTGTCGTCGGCATCGAATCCAGAGGTTTCATATTTGGAACGCCTATTGCAGACATTCTAAACGCCAATTTTGTTCCTGTCAGAAAACCGGGTAAATTACCTTGGAAAACCGAAAAAGTTGAATATGATTTAGAATATGGAAGTGATTCACTAGAAATACATGTAGATGGAATCAAAAAAGGAGAACGTATCCTAATTGTTGATGATCTACTAGCAACAGGAGGAACTGCTGAAGCTACCTGTAAATTAATATCTAAATTGGGTGGAAATATCCTTGGTTTTACAGTTCTAGTAGAATTAGAATTTTTAAATGGCCGTAAAAGACTAAATCAATATAATGTTCACTCCTTGGTAAAATACTAAAACATGAAATTATTAGTCTCTGAAAAAGAAATAAAAGAACGGGTGAAAGCTTTAGGAAAAAAGATTACAGAGGATTACAAAGGCAAATCGCCTATTTTCATAGGCATTCTAAACGGATGTTATGTCTTCATGGCTGATCTTCTTCGTGAAGTTAATCTAGATGTTGAAGTCGACTTTGTTAAGATTCGTAGTTATGAGGGTGATTCATCAACCGGTACCATAAAATTCAGAAAAGATATCTCAGCAGATATAGATGGTAGGCATGTTATTATTGTCGAAGATATTATAGATTCTGGTTTTACCATCAATTTTTTAGTCAAAAGATTGAGAAATTCAGGACCTAAATCTGTAGCTGTAGCCTCTGCATTATTCAAAAAAGAGGTTGCCAAACTAGACTTTGAAGTAGATTACGTAGGTTTTGAGATACCACCTGAATTTGTAGTCGGTTATGGCTTAGATTACAATGAGAAATACAGGCATCTGAAAGACGTAATGGTTATGGAACCTGAAGATATAGATTAAAAGCAAAATATTTAATAGAGCTCAATCAAACAGAACAGGGGAAAAGATGCGTATAGATGATGACCTAAAGCTAACGTTTCGTGACGTACTGATAAGGCCAAAGAGAAGTACACTAAAATCACGTTCAGATGTATCTCTCTCCCGTATTTTCAAATTTAGGCATACTGAAAATGAATGGAAAGGAGTTCCTGTTGTAGCTGCTAATATGGACACTACGGGAACATTTGAGATGGCAAAAGCTTTGCAAAATAATAAAATGATGACTTGTTTACAAAAATTCTATTCAGTTAAAGAAATCAAAAAAGCGATAGAAGAAGGAATGAATCCCCAAAATATTGCAGTTACCTCGGGATCAACCAAAGAAAGTTTGGAATTACTAAAGAGAAAAATGGCAATTGATGAAAAACTGAAGTTTATTTGCCTTGATGTAGCAAATGGATATAGAGAAGATTTTCTTCAATTTGTACGAAAAACCCGTAAAGAATTCAATGATAAAATAATAATTGCTGGGAATGTGGCAACTAGAGAGATGACTGAAGCATTGATACTAGCTGGTGCTGACATTGTGAAAGTCGGTATTGGGCCTGGTTCAGTTTGTACAACAAGAAAAGTAGCTGGTGTTGGGTATCCTCAATTATCTGCCATATCTGAATGTGCTGATGCAGCCCATGGTTTAGCGGGACATGTTATGTCTGATGGTGGTTGTACCTCTCCAGGAGATGTTGCAAAGGCATTTGCCGCAGGGGCTGATTTTGTAATGCTTGGTGGTATGTTAGCCGGACACGATGAATCGGGTGGTAAACTCAAAACTAAAGAAAATGGAAAGCAATACAAATCTTTCTATGGGATGAGTTCAGCAAAAGCAATGGAGACTTATTTTGGAGAGGTGGCAAAACACAGAGCCCCAGAAGGAAAGGAAGTTGAGGTTCCATATAGAGGTCCTGTAGAAACCACAGTTCAATCAATTCTGGGAGGAATACGTTCGGCTTGTTCTTATGTTGGTGCAAGAAGAATTAAAGACTTACCAAAATGTACCACTTTTGTTAGAGTTACCATAACAACTAACGAGATATATACAGTACACGAGAATAACTGAGCAAATTTAATAAACTTATCTGTTATGACTTAAAATGGCAGAGAGAGTCATTTTAGAAGCAGGCAAAACTTTCAGCGAATTTAGTCTGCTAACAAATTTTACTTCTAAAGATTGTACTCTACAGAAAATAAGTCTGGGTAACAACCTAGGTGGTATGAAATTACGACTGCCGTTTATGAGCGCTGCAATGACTTCAGTTACTGGTTATGAGATGGCCTTAGCTCTAGGCAAAGAAGGGGGAATTGGAGTTCTTCCAGCAAGATTATCCATTAAAGAACAAGTAGAAATTATTAAGAAAATAAAAGGATATGAAATGGGATTTGTAGAGGATCCTGTATCAGTAAGAGAGAATGCAACAATAGATGATGTTGTTAGACTCGTAGAGAAGCATGGACATTCAAAAGTCCCAATTGCAGACCGAAACAATGTATTTCTAGGTTTATTTAGTTTTGACAAGTATTTAGAGACAAATGCCACACCAGGCGAAGCTGTTACTACCATAATGATAGAACCTAAAGATTTACCATGCTGTAATAATCCCAACATTAGTCTAGAAGAAGCTAAAAATGAATTAACTGAAAAGAATTATTTAATTATTCTAGATGAATTGGGAAGATTAGTAAAACTAGCATTCAGAAAAGATGTCGAGAATATAGCTGTAGCTGCTGCAATTTCAACACATAAGGGATGGAAAAAGAGAGCTAAATCCTGCATAGATGCTGGAGCAGACATGATTGTAGTCGATACGTCTGATGCGTTTAATGAATTTACAACAAAAGTTATCAAAGATTTTAAGGAAATGAACAATTCAATACCCATTTGTGTGGGTAATATCATAACTTATGATGGAGCAAAGTATCTAATGGAAAATGGTGCTGATTTAGTGAAAATAGGAATGTCATCTGGTTCTATTTGTACTACTCAACGAGAAAAAGCTACGGGAAGAGCTCCTATGACTGCACTACTAGATGCTGCAAAAGCTAGAACTGATTTTCAAAAAGATACTGGAAAATATGTTCCATTGGTAATTGATGGTGGCGTTTCGGCTGCAGGTGATATGATTATAGCACTAACAGTAGCAGATATTGTAATGATGGGGGGATACTTCAACCATTTCTTTGAAGCTGAAGGCGAAAAACTAGATGAAAATATGCAAGTAACAAACCATGAACCTGATATTAAATATATTGCAACATGGGGGGAAGGATCGGCTAGAGCTCGAAATTTAGATAGATACGGTCATGTTGCAAGAAAGACTTTCTTCGCAGAAGGTGAAGAAGGAACCGTAGAAAATTGGGGAAGATTAAAGCCCAAACTTAAACAGGATATAAGGAAGATTAAAGCTGCATTGAATAATACAGGGTGTATGAATCTTGAAGATTTCAAGAAAAAAGCAGTTATTGAATTGATGTCAACTTATACACAACAGATAGTCAGCAATACTCACAATATGCAAGTCAAAGAATAGATAATTACCAACTATTTACAAATTCTAACTAATTCCGATTCCAAATCTTCAATACCTGTATTATCCATAACGGAAACTGATATTGCTGCTTCATATTCCAGAGATATTTCAGGTTCTAAATCTGATTTGCTGTAAACATCAATCCAGTGATAATCGGAATAACGGGTCTTTAATTCTTCATGTAAAGATTTTTGTATTTCAATAGAATAACCTGAAGTCCCCGACAAATCAGTAAGGAAAACTATTATTGGATTCAAATGATCAAGCGCTGCTATACCTTGTTTTTCCATATCATTACGATCAGAATCTGGCCTATCTAATAGACCTGGAGTATCCATTACCTGAATAATATCATATTTAGCTTTTATGTGGCCTAAAGAAACACCCTTTGTAGTGAATGGATAACTTTTGACTTCTGGTTTTCCAGAAGAAACGGCCCCGATTAGACTGGATTTACCAACATTTGGAGCTCCCGCAAATACAGCTAATGGATTTTCAGTATCTACATTAGGCAAATTACGAAATACTGATCTTGCTGAAATTAAAAAATTGAGATTTTTCTCTATCTGTCTCACAACATTTGTCATCTTAGTGTAAGCTTCACTCATAATCTTCATAGTATTCTCAGCACTTTTTCGAGCCCGAGCTTTAGGAACATACTTTGTTGCAATCATCAAAACTTCTTTACGTGCCCAATCAGCTCCTCCAAGAGCTTTTCTTAATTTATCAACTCCAACTGTCAAATCTATAATAGATCTGTCAAATGGGTGAATATTGTCAAATGAAGGAAAAGCTTTGACATAGGAATGCAACGGATTCGCAATATTATCTGCAACTGAATGTATCTTCCTTACTGCGGTTAATCTTGCCCGGTAATCTGCATTTCTGACACTTTCTTCAACTCTAGAAGCTCGGCTCAGTGCCCTATCAATCAATTCTTCTGCAGTAGCAATTGTTGGTATTTCTTGAAGATTCACAGATTGTCTATGATGGCATCACCAAATTCACTACATTTTAGCAATTTAGCACCATCCATTAGCCTCTCAAAATCATAAGTAACGGTCTTAGCCCCAATTGCACCTTCAACACCATTAACAACAAGATCTGCGGCTTCAGTCCAACCAATGTAGCGAAGCATCATTTCACCAGAAAGAATTACTGAACCGGGATTTACCTTATCTTGCCCTGCATATTTTGGAGCAGTGCCGTGTGTTGCTTCAAACAAAGCATGTCCAGTATCATAATTTATGTTAGCACCAGGTGCAATACCTATTCCACCAACTTGAGCTGCTAACGCATCTGAAATATAATCTCCATTGAGATTTAAAGTAGAGATAACATCGTATTCAGAAGGTCTAGTCAGAATCTGTTGAAGCATGGCATCCGCAATTACATCTTTAACAATAATTTCTTCGCCTGTTCCAGGATTTGAAAATGAATGCCAAGGCCCTCCATCTAATGGCTTAGCGCCAAATTCTTCACGTGCAAGTTCATAACCCCAGTCACGAAATCCACCTTCCGTAAATTTCATTATATTGCCCTTGTGAACTAAAGTAACCGATTTTTTGTTGTTTGAAATAGCATATCTAAATGAAGAGCGAATCAAACGCTTAGTTCCTTCACTAGATACGGGCTTAACTCCTAAAGAACTTGTTTCAGGAAAACGTATCTTAGAAACGTCCATTTCATTTTTCATAAATTCTATTACTTTTTTGACCTCTGGAGTGCCGGCTTGCCACTCAATACCTGCGTAAATATCCTCTGTATTTTCCCTGAATATAATCATATCTACTTTTTCGGGTTCCCTGACAGGACTTGGAACACCTTCAAACCATCGAACTGGACGAACACATGCAAAAAGATCGAGTCGCTGACGTAAAGTAACATTTAAGCTCCTAAAACCTCCACCGACAGGGGTAGTCAGAGGGCCCTTGATTGCAACAAGATGTTCCTTGATTGCATCTAATGTCTCTTCAGGTAACCACTCATTAATTTCATTGAAAGCCTCTTCGCCTGCTAAAACTTTCTTCCAAGATATCTTTCTTTCGTTACTATATGCCTTGGTAACTGCAGCATCGAGAACTTTCATTGCAACTGGAGTAATATCTTGACCTATACCATCTCCAATGATGACTGGAATAATTGGATTATTTGGAACTTCCAATTTTCCATTGCTGCATGTGACTGATGCTGGTTTCATAATTGGTGCTAAGCAGGCCTGTATAAATCGGCCACGGAGTTCTATAATAACCTCAGTTTTATGGTCTTACAATGGGAATCCTAAATTGGGTAGTTGTTGGGAGTGCCCCACTAATGCCAAGATTTATGATTGGTAAGATTGCATCAGTATATGTCGCAGGTGACAAACTTGATGATGGATTAAAATTAGCTAAGAAATTAAATGATAAAGGATTTGCAGCCACTCTTGATTTACTCGGTGAAGAGGTAAAGAACCGAAAACAAACTAATCGAATAAGAAATTCTTATTGTGAAATATTAGATGGAATAGCGAATTGGGGAATTGATTGTAATGTATCACTAAAACTTACAGCATTAGGTTTGAAAATAGATGAGGATTTGTGCTGGGACAATTTGAGTGTTGTACTAGATAAGGCTAGAGAGTATGATAATTTTGTTAGACTAGATATGGAAAACTCAGAAGTCACGGAAGCGACAATTAATATGTGTCAAAAAGGTCAGAAATACTATCCAAAATGTGGTACTGTATTACAATCGTATATGAAAAGAACATTAAATGATATTGATACTTTGAATTCACATAATACAAACATTAGGATTTGCAAAGGTGCATACAATGAAAGTGAAGAAATTGCATACAAAGGGTACCAGGAAGTTAGAGATAATTATCTTAAAAGTGCAGAAAAGATGATGGATAATGAAATCTACATAGGTCTAGCAACACATGACTTGTGGCTTATTACTAAATTAGAAGAAATGATTGAAAGAAAGAATTACAAAAAAAATATGTATGAATTTCAAGCTTTATCGGGAGTCCCAATAGATAAGACCCTAGAAAGGTTAATTGAAAATGGTCATAAAGTCAGATATTACATTCCATATGGCCCTGAATGGTATGCTTATTCTTTAAGGCGCATGAGAGAAAATCCTGATATTTGGAAGGATACGCTAAAAGCATTTTTCTTTCGTTCAAAGCATCGAAAATAAATAACGTCAGCTTTTTGTAAAGCGCTCGAGTAGTAAAAGTATGGCGAGACGGGTAAATAGAAAAGGTAAGGCTCCAAAAGCAGCAATACCCAACTACAGAGAAGACAACAAAAAATCTGGGCCTGATCCCAAACTTGCTATTATTGCACTTTTACTTGTAGTTCTATTAATTGGAAGTGGTCTTTATCTTACATCAATGGTTGAAGAAGCACCTGAAGTATCATATGGTGTTGAAACTGAACTTCTAACAGATAATCACAAAACTGAGGCTGGACATGATACCGACTTTGTATTAATTATTAAGAACACTGGAGAGATTGCAGATACGTTTGATATTGGAGTTAAGTCCAATGATGGTGGATTTACAATTACAATTGAAGAAGGATATGATTCTATTGTTTTAGGAAAGGACAAAAGAAAACCCATAATAGTCAATGTTAAAACCTCAGAATCTGCAGAAGGATTGCTATATGCTTACCTAGAAGTCAGATCAAGGGGAGATCCTAGCCAGACTTCCGATGTGAAGTTAAATGTTGATACGGATCATACGTTTGGAAACCAAACTTCTACTGGAGACTCTGTCAACGTACATTATGCGGGTATTCTCGCTTCAAACTCCAAATTATTTGATTCAAGTATGGAATACATATGGGACAATTACATGTATAGAAAAGACGGAGTAACTGAACAAAACAGACATACAGATACGCTGACTGCTACTAACATAGGATGTGATGGTGAAGGATATCCTACAAGTGATTGTGAAGGTGGAAGAACAATGATAAAGGGTTTTGATAGCAAAATGGTTAGTATGTATGAAGGACAAACTCTATCAGTTAGGATTCCCGCAAAAGATGCTTATGGTGAAGCTGGATCTAGTGGCAGTGAGTTAGCTGGAGAAGATTTAATTTTTACAATAGAAATGGTCAGTATCAATTAAACAGAGAAACTCCCAAATTCACGACAAAAAACACAAGGACCATTTCCTCCTGATGGTTCACCACAAGAAGGGCATTCTGAAAGATTGGGAGGTGGTGAAACATTTTCCCTTATTTTTTCCATTCCATTAACTAATGAATGCCTAGTTCCTGGCTGTTTTTGTTCTAATTCCATAACAATTTTTCTAAAAAGATTTCTTTGGGCTTTACCTGCATAAGGACAATCACCATCATGAAATTTCATTTCCTTCAATATTGCATAAAGGTATACTTCCTGTTCAGGTAATCTTCTTAATGGTAACAATCTAGGAACAAAACCCTTTTGCACATATTTGTGAGGTGCCATTCTATTTAATCTTGAAACATCACCCCTCGAATGATTCATCAATACTGTCTGTGAAAAATCATCCAGATTATGGCCCAAAACCAAACAATCTACATCCGATGACCTAGCCATTTGATTGAGTGAACGACGTCTCAAAATACCACAAGGAGAGCATGGTGATGCATCAGGAGGATGATTAACCAATAATTCGCCCAAAGTCATACCTATTAATTCCTTATATGAAAAAATCTCAAAAGGTATTTTCAAATCCTGACAACTAGATTTTGCACATTCCAACGAATCTGAACGGTAATTCTCAATACCTTCATCCACTGAAAGGCCAATAATTTCCGTATCTCTTTCACTACAATATTTACTCAAGATATTTAACGCCACAGAAGAATCCTTACCACCTGAAAGACCGATACCTATCTTTTTCGGTTTGAGATTGGAATTGGAAACAAGAACATTAATCTGATTCCTTAACTCTTTAATTGCATTTTTTTCAAATGATCTGAAAAAGCAACTACGGCAAAGCACCTCACCTGAATAACGACGACTGATTACCGGATTAGTACTACATGATTTACAGGCCACACAATGAACATACATACTACTTTATATCCTTTGGAGGTAACCAAAAGTATGACACATATCTGTCACTAAAAAAGATAATATAATGATTATATGGCACAATTTATGTGTCAAAAAGCATTAAGTTTATATACTATACTCTTCTCAGAGATAATATTATGGCACCGCTCGGACCTCTTACTACAAACAGATTAACCGTACGTTTAGATCCTGAAAGGGCTGCTAGGATTGAGTACTGGGCTACTGAAAATCCCCTGAAAATAAAATCATACAACCAATTAATACAAGAAGCCTTGGATGAATATCTAGACAGACACACCGTTTCACCAACACACGATTCACTTACGGTAAAAGTTCCTCAAAAAGTCAGAGAAAAATTACATGACCTTCAAGAGGATGGATACGGAAATATAGATCAAATCGTTTCAGAGGCTCTCTTGCAACATTCAGCCTCTAAATATAGAGAAGAAAAGGATTACCAATTCCTAAGAAACGAAGTCAATACAATGTCCAACAGAAGAAAAATGGTTTTCTCTGATTATGGAGGAGACTAAACATGATGGATCGGTTAGAAACATTCGATACCAGTGACTTAATGGAATTCATAAGCCCACCAAAGATAAAAGTCCTAGGAGTTGGAGGAGCTGGAAATAACATCCTAAAACGTCTTTATAACAGAAAAATAACAGGTGTTGAAACAATTGCTCTTAACACAGATGCCATTCATCTGAATAATTGTCGAGCGCACACAAGAAAAGTTCTTGGTGCAACAATAACACAAGGAAGAGGAACAGGAGGAGACCCTCATCTAGGTAAAAGATGTGCTGAAGGTGATGAAGAAACATTAAAGAATACATTGAATGATACTGATATGGTTTTTATTATTGCAGGAATGGGAGGAGGTACTGGTACAGGATGCTCTCCTATAATTGCTAAGTACGCAAGAGAAACCGATGCTCTAGTTGTCGGTGTAGCTGTTTTACCATTCAATGAAGAAGGTATCAGACGACGTAACACTGCCTTAGCCGGATTAAGGGAATTGAAAGACAATTGTCATTGTGTTATTGAATTGGATAATGAAAAAATAAATGAAATAAAAAATGGAGACTATCCTATGAAAAAAGCCTTTGGAGTTATGTCGGATTTAGTAGCTGAAACTGTGCAGTCTTTAGCAGAAGTTGTTACTGAACCTTCAACTATAAATGTAGATTTTGCTGATTTAAGAAAAATAATTGAAGCCGGTGGAAATGCAAAGGTACTATACGGTGACTCTGAAAGTTCAGACCCAGGCAGTGTACTTGATTCTGTAACTAATAATCCACTTCTTGGATCTCACTACCAAGGCGCTGAAGCTGTGCTTTTACATGTTGCTGCTGGGAGTGATTTTTCTCTAAACAACTGTCATGAAGTTCTTTCAGCTCTAAAATATGAACTATCTGATGATGTTAACCTAATTTGGGGATTGCGTACCGACGATTCCATGGCCTCAAGTGTCAAAGTCGTAATGCTTGTTGCAGCTATTCCTGAAGATGAAATAGTCGTGGATGAAATTACAGAAAGGCAAGAATCACCTTTAGGTAAATCAATCCAAATGATTAGCTAGTTAATCACACCTTCGCTGCAGGCTTTACTTCCTAAGGTAAGGCCTGTGGCAATCAAGTCTTTACTTTTCCCTTTTGACAAAGCAAAAGCTGGAACATACCGTTCATTGAGAGAAAGGTTATTCCTTTCTCTCTAATGACTTTAGATTACTTACTCTTCTTCTTTACGTCTGAGTGAGATACCTATAGCTGCCAAAAGACCGCTTAGTGTAATGCCCAACATAGATAATGCAAAAGAAGGTACAGTGTTGACTTCCTTTACTGCAGTTATAGTAATTGGAACACGGTTATTGTTCTCATTAGACTCTGATACGGAATCTTCTGTATCAACTGCTAGATAGAAAGTGTAAGCAGCACTATTATCATCACCAGGACCACCAGACATTCCTAATTCAGCTGCAGATGCTTCGAAATATACATACTTCTTGTTGCCTTCTTGTTTAATCTCAGCACATGTTTCTATGACAGCTCTTGGACATGCTGTAGTCTTAGTTGTATCAATAGCCCAACCACTGCTTGTCCAGTATAATCCTACTTGAACACCCAATGGATTGCTTTCAAAGTCCAATAGACCAACCTTGAATGAACCAACTGTCTCAGTACCTGAGTTTACCACTTCAAACATGAAACTGAAGTATGGATCATCGTCTCCACCAGTCTTCTTGACCCAACCAACACCAGATTCTCCAAAACCAGTAGCGTGTGATATGTATCTAACATCACTACCAATTGAAAGATCGGGTTTAGCTATAATCATAGTTGCTTGACCATCAGAATCACCACTGGTGAAAGTATTGTCATAGTCTGACCATGAACGAGCGTCTGCCTGAATACTATATGTTCCTGGAGGTGCCCATGCTGCAAAACCAATCGTAACATCTACATTGATAGACTGTGATGAACCTGGATTTGCAAAGTTAGAAGCACTTGGCTCCATTGGTCTGTTAGCAACAGCATCCCAACTTGACTTAGTTGGATTGTTAATTCTCCAACCAGTTGGCATTATGTACTCTTCAGTGCCACTAGGCCACTGAATAAGTCCATCTTCACCAATATAAGCGGTTTGATCTCCGCCACTTGTGTCATCTCGTCCATCACCCCATGAACCACTAATTGGTTTAACGGCAACATAGGTGTAACGACCTTGCTGAAGAACTGAATCCATTATTGCATTGGTATGATAATTACCAAAATCCAGACTAACGAATGAATTATCTGGAGCTGTGATAACAAAGTCTACTACTCCAGAATCAGACGCTGCACCGAAATTGTTTACCTTAACTGTATATGTCCTTGTAACTTCATCTCCAGTAGATGATGATGGTTCACCATTCTGTGTTGTTGGTGAGATGTCCTTTACATCTACTGAATAGTCATCTAAACCAAATACAGACGGATAAAATGCTGTGAATATTCCGCCATCTCCTGAACCTGTATTAGTTCCAGTCAAACGAATCTGCATTGAATTACGAACATATTGATCTTGTAAATTGCCTGAACCGTCCGTCAACTGTTCAACAGTGCCCAAATCTGCAAAGAAAGTTTGAGCTGTTGAATTATCAAAGCTGCTACTTCCAGTCCAACTATCTGGCAATTGTGTATAATTTGCACCAGGTATAGAGTATAGTGTAGACAATTGATCTGCTGCCCTCCACTTTATGTTATACCAAGCTCCACTGGAACCTGCACGAACTTGAGCCTTGACACTTGCATCAGTTAACTCATATTCTGCTTCGACAACCAAGAATGGTCTACTGTTCCATACTGTGAAAGATTCAGAAGTTAAGGAACCGTCATTCTCACCATCCCATACATAAGAACCTGAAGACCATCCATTACCCATATTCCAGTTTTCGGCTTCGCCACTCAAGAGAGTAGCACCAAGTACTAGAGTTACAGTCTTTCTGTTATTTGCTGGATTCTCATCAGGAACTTGAACTTCATCAGGTCTCCAAGCTGAAACCCTCAGATTATATATTCCTGGAGCAAAACCTGAACCCCATGTCCAGTCATCTCCTGCTGTGGACGGATCTATAGTGAAAGTTTGGCCTTTCTCAAGTCCACTAATTCCATTATCATCAGGATCAAAGTCTGATGGTATCTCAAAGAAGTTGAAAGAGCGGTCCGTTGGCCACACACGTATACCATTAGAATCGGTAATCTGTGCATAAACAGTTACACCTGATTGTGCCTCAAGACCAATTCCTTTGACTGTTATAGACAAATCATGTTCTCCGCCAGATGCTGCATAACGATCTGTTTCAACACTTATGATGTCGAAGTTGTTTCTGTACTCATTACCAATTACGTAAATGTCATCTAACATGACTCCCTTACCACCGCCATTGGCCGTAACAACTCTGAAATCAATCCAAGTTTGGTATCCTTCAAATGCGTCTAATGGTAATTCTTCAATAATCCATGTATTAGGATCAGAGCTTGACCAAGCACAACTACAATCTCCCTCATAGGTCTCTATAACTGTCCAAGTTCCAGATGACATCTTCTGATCACTATCGAAATCTGTGGAAGCCCTTACTTCTAGCCTATCGCCTGGAGCAAAATCCCATTTGATAGCATATGAAAGAATAGGTTTGAAAGCCGCTCTAAGATCTACATTGAGATCTGTTTGGAATTTATCTGCTGCGCCATCACGATCGAATGAATCCTGAGTAATTAAACTGTCATCTGATCCTCCTCCCGTGGATGGATTAGCCTTTGTATAACCAGATTCTTTAGCATACTGCCAAACCATCTGTCCTGAAAGTGCATCATTACCTACATCCCTTTCCTTCCAACTATTTTCTGTTGTAGAAAGTCTATCTACCTTAGTATACGCGTAGACAGAAGACCTATCAGAAGGACCATCTACATCATCAAAGAAGAAAGTGTCAAAGACACGGAATGTAACAGTTAATGAATTATTCCATGGGAAGAAATCCTTACCCGCAGGAACTAGAACTTCAACTGTTGCATAATACGTATTTGCACCAGGACACATGAACAGAGAGAATAATTCTTTCTGGTCTTCATTTCCACCACCTGGTGTTATGTCACCATAATCTGAATTTCCTGCAAGATTTGGAATTGATGGCTGTGTTGTGTCCAAGAAGTCAGATAAATCTTCACCTTGTAAATTACTCATAGAGAATTTTACAGGCAAATCAGTCCATGCTGCCTCTCCGGCATTAATCACTGTAGCGTTTATTTCTCTCCACAGACTGTTACCACCATTATCCTTTACAGCAAAGTCACTATCAACAGTAATGTCTCCTACTGCAACATCACGAGTTATACGTTCTGTTCCACGGAAAACAATCTCATCGATAAACCAACCAGCATAAGGTCTGCTACCTTCTGTGACTTGATCACTATCAGCATCCATCATGACTCTCCATTGAACAGAATCTGCATCGTCTGTTCCATAGTAATCACTACCTAATACATAACCTTGATACTTGGTGTTACCTCCACCCCATAGATACCAAGCACCCTCTCCAGGGCAGAAACCACTGTAAGAAATCAGATTAGTCCATGATACACCATCCTTAGATATCTGCATACGGAAATTATCTCCAGATTCCATACATCCAGTAAACAACATACCAATAACAACTTCCTCCATTGCACTCAAATCAAGTGGTGGAGATACGAAGTAATCATCCTGATTTGGCTCCGCAGTAAATTTAGGGCAGTCAGCATCACCAGAACTACTCCAATCACAATTTGCTGGATTTGCATTAGTTTTGTACCATCCATTATCTGCAAAAGAAGCCAAAGCTGACTTACCTTCGTGATAAACAGATTTAATTGTCTTATTTAGAGTTCCACCATTGTCTGCACAATCAGAAGCCGCTCCTGAATCCCAGCCACAACCATCCATATCCCAATCGTAACTGCTAGCTCTGTGGTAATTTACATGGTCTAAACTATTAGCACCATTGTCATCAGTATCTCCAAAGGTAATTGAAGGACCTATTTCATCTTCAGGTGCTTCACCATTTTCAATCCACTTACCTACTCCAACATCTGCTTGAACATAGTTATTTGCAACACCTTGATCTCCCGTGTGCTTAACTTCTGCTGAAAGTCTATCCATTCCAGCACTTGTAAACATAACATGTCTTGCTTTATTTTCATCTACACCATCATATATACGTTGGTAACGATCATTGGTCTTATTGAATGTGAATACAACACTATCTCCATTCTGAATGGAATCCGCGATGTGCATAGGATGTCCTTCAGGGAAAGCCCTAGTGTCGAAAGTACTGTCAAACAAAACTTGACCAAATTGATTCTTCAATTTTAGATGAACTGCTGTGCTACTTTGAGGTAGCATACCATAGTTCGTAACTGTGACTCTAATATCAACAGGTACCATAGCTTCAACAGATCTCCAGTATTGAACGTGGTTAGGGATATCCAAACCGCCTATTCCAATATCAACATTCTGTGTTTGTTCTTTTGTTACTTCCATCCATGAAAGTACTGTACCAAAGAAATCTGCTCTATCTGATCTCTTGTTAAAGACACCAATTTCATCAGCAAACATAAATGCTTTGTGGGTTTGTGGACCTACATATCCATCAACTGGGAACTGAACAGCATGATACTCGTGACCATCTGCTGCGCCCTTACGTGCGTCCATCCAGAATGCTCCAGTAGCTGTGTTATCGTATGGTTTGTTACCACATGGTCTGTCAAGGTAGTGAATACCTGCAGTATCTGTAGCATATTCTTTACCATCAAATATAGAACCACTTACACCTTTCATTGGGTTTGATGTTCCATCAACCACAATGTATGAGGAATAATAAGTATCTGAATGCATGTAATTATTCTGGAAATTTCCAGCATTAGCATCAAACCAATCACTCATCTGGGTTGATACAAACATATTTCTATTACTTGTACAAAAAGAATCACTATTACCACAGTCACCGTCAAGATAACTTGATAGAGTGCTCTGTTCGGCAGATGACATAATTTGCGTATTCCATCCACCATACCAAATAACTACCTCGTAGTCATCTACAAGAGATAATCCTGCATCACCTGAAGGAAGTTCCTTAGGAGTTCCTCCCCATCTTCCAGATCGGAAAACATCGAATGAATAACCACCATCATTCAAGGCAGTCTCAATATGAGATGCTTCAAGCCAGGGACCTGACATCCAATTCTCACCGTCATCGTCTACAATCAATACCTTTGCGTCACCAGGATCCTGTCTAGCAGGAGAAAAGCTACCATCTTCCATAGTTGTAGCCACTGGTACCTCTTGACCAGGAAGGATAGTATTGAGTTCATG
Source organism: uncultured archaeon (assembly GCA_964578995.1). Taxonomy (GTDB): domain Archaea; phylum Thermoplasmatota; class Poseidoniia; order MGIII; family CG-Epi1; genus CG-Epi1. The sequence continues at coordinate 23,277 of CAZOEZ010000008.1, read as the reverse complement.
TATCAACTCAACTTCACCTACCGATTCAGATACTATTGCCTCACCAAGGGTAATCCCTGTGATGACTTCGCTCTCTTGTTCATCGTCTGATCCTGCTGATACTAACAGTGAAAAACTGCTAAGTACAAACAAGGCTACGACGAGCATTGCTGTCATTTTCCCGTATAGGGAAGCTGACTCTGATACGTTTGCGTTCATTTTTGCACACCTTCGCGTTTTGTCCTAATACCGTGACTACCAAAATAGAAACGGTCTACCATCATTGACAAGGGCTTAATAAAAGGAATCCTCGTTTTTTATAAACTCATATAAAAACTTACTGGTTTGTGCTTTGGACAGTAGAAAAAGACTTGAGTATGTCAAAAACCTTCAAAGAACTCTGAGGCGAATATGGGTGAACTTCTCTTTCGAATGAACATTCAAACTCAGAACCAAGAAAATCCTGAATCTCAAATTTTTCAGCCTTGTCAATTATATTATACAAATGAATAACTCCTCCAGATTTCAATTTGTGACTCAATGATTCCAAGTAAGGCAAAGAATTCGTAGGATTATTCATCAATATTCTATCATAAGTTGGTAAATCAGAAACAATATCCTCTACTTTAGAACAAATAAATGTGTAATTAGACTTTGAAACGCCATTACGTTCAAAATTATTATTTGACCATATTTCAGCCTGGGGATTTGAATCAACTGCAGTAATGTTACAACCCTTTGATGCTAAAGCTACAGAAAAAGGTGAGGCGCCGGCAAACGCATCTAAGACTTGCTCGCCCTCAATAGACATGTCATAAACTCTTTGTCTTTCCATGGCCAAACGTGGTGAAAAATAAACCTTAGATATATCTAATTCAAACTCAAAACCATTTTCTTTATGAACCGAAACAAAATCCGATTTACCCGCAATCATTTCTAGCTCCCTTACTCTATATTCACCCTTAACACCTAAATCTAAAGCAACCCTATCAACATTAGGATTACTTGACAATAAAGATTCCGCAATGATCTCAGAATACTCAAACGATTCATCAGATAATTTAATAATTGCTATATTTCCAAATATATCAAACGCCCTAGGAGCAATTTTCCTAATTTTAGGTGGTAACTTCAATCTATAATCTCTAGAAACTCTATTAGACGGTGAACCAATAAATTCAATGATTTCACCTTCAACTTCAAAATTTAGTGGCCATAAAACATAACCATCCTGTTTTATGGGTAAAAAACCCTCATTTAATGCCTTGCAATCCTCCAAAAAAGCTTTAGTCTCTTGAGCCTTACTTTCAGGAACTTTGAGATGCTTAAGCAATTAATTCCTGATAAGAATCTGAATCTAATAAATCCTCTAACTCTCCAGTTGGTTCAATAGTTACCATCCAACCGAAGTCATATGGCGACTCATTTATCAATTCGGGAGACTCTTCAAGCTTAGTGTTAACAGAAACGACTTTACCTGAAACTGGGGCATAAATATCACTTGCTGCTTTAACAGATTCTGCAACAGCCATTGGATCTCCCTTAGAAAAAGAAGAACCAATTTCAGGTAATTCTACAAAAACGACATCGGAAAGTGCATCTTGTGCATGGTCAGTTATACCTACTTTTACATTCCCATCATCACCAAGGCTAAGCCATTCATGCTCTTTAGTATACGACAGATTATCAGGAACTTCACTCATAGGAATGGCATTCGCACCACACGCCCATTTAAGTGGTTACCGCGCACCTCTACTGTTATTGGTGCTCCAATATCTAAATCAAGATAGGCTAAGCCTATGCCTTTTCTAAGTGATGGGGATAGAGATCCACTAGTTAACGATGAAATTTTAATGCCATTATTAAAAACTGAATTGCCAGGTCTAACTATCCCTCTATCTTCTATCAATATACCTCTTAATTTAGGATAACTTTTTTTCTGGAATTCCATTAGTGCTTCTTTCCCAATAAAATCATGGTTCCAATCAATAACCCATGAATAACCTGTTTCAAGTGTTGTTTGACTCCCATCAAAATCTTGGCCTGACAATAGGTAACCTTTTTCCAACCTAAGGGTGTCTCTTGCGCCCAATCCTATAGGTATTGCACCCATCTCAACTAAAGACTCCCAGTGATTAATAACCTCACTAATAGGACCTATAAGCTCATAGCCTTTTTCTCCCGTGTATCCAGTACCACTAATTAATGTGTCTCCTATTTTCACAAGTTGAAAAGAACCAACTGAGGTATTGAGATGTTGTCCTAATAATCGAGGAGAATCAGGCCCTTGAAGTGATAAACAAAAAAAGTCATCTGATAAATTCTCTAAAGTGACCTCAAAATTCTCTGATTTCTTTGAAAGCCAATCAAAAATTTTGCTGATTTTTGACGCATTGGGAATCAACATATAATTATCTTCAGAAATAGTATAAACAATTGTATCATCTATAATGCATCCCCTCTCATCCAGAATGTGACAATAACGACAATCACCCTCCTTCTGTCGGTGCATATCCCAAGTTGTTACATGAGAAAGAAAGTCTACAGTTTCAGAACCTTTTACAAATATTTGACCCATATGTGAAACATCAAATATTCCAGCACCTTCTCTAACTGATTTGTGCTCAGATAATATGCTAGCGTACTGTATTGGCATCTCCCATCCTGCAAAATCAACAATTTTCGCCCCTAAGTCATTGTGATGACTGAAAAGCGGAGTCCTACGAGAAGACATTGCAGCTGAAGTGGAGAGGGTGCCATAAGGGCTAGGGCGACAATCTTATATGGCAACTGTTTAGAACGTTTACGTGACAGCATCAGAAGATGAACAATTGCAAAAGAAGTCTGGAGAAGAAACTGATTCTCAAGAAGAAACTAAAATAAAAGAAAAAGTTGAGAAACCTAAACCAAAAAAAGGCAAAAAGAGCAAGGGGAAATACGGAAAGAAAAATAGTAATCAAGTAGACGAAACCAATCTAAGAGTAACCTTACCCTACAAGCCTAAGGGTGAAATGTTTGCTGTAGCAGAAACTTTTCAAGGTGGATCACGATTACAATTAATCTGCGAAGATGGCGAAAGAAGAATGGGAAGAATACCTGGTAAGCTAAGAAGAAGAATGTGGGTTCGAGAGAATGATTTATTGATAGTCGTACCTTGGTCATTCCAAGATAGTAAAGCTGATGTTAAATTTAGATACACACCCACTCAGACCTCAAACCTCAAACGTTCGGGAAAAATACCTGAAATATTAGATATTTATTGATAATGCGTACAAATGTAGAAAATTTGGACTGGGATGCTGGTAATTTAATTAATACAAGCGATAAGGATGGCAGAAAAACCATAGATGATGTATTCGATGAATCAACCTTAAAGAATATTCAACAACTATTCAATAGAGGTGTGATTTCTACCTTAGAAAATATAATTGCAACAGGTAAGGAGGCTAATTTATTTAGAGCAAAAACATTAAATGGAAGAAACAGAGCTGTAAAAATATATAGACAAAATACGGCAACATTCCGCAAACTAGAAAAATATATAAGTGGAGATCCAAGATTCAAAAGTGTTGGAAATAATCCTAGAGAAAGAGTTTTTACATGGGCACAGAAAGAATATAAGAATTTACACTCTATGAAAGCCAGTGGAGCTAAAGTACCTGAACCTTTCCATGTTCATAAAAATATAGTAGTAATGCAATACATGGGTTGGAGATTTCGCCCCTATCCCACAATCAAAGAACTAACACCTGAAGAACCTGATACTTTTTTAGGTTCAATTCTAAATTCAATCAACGCCTATCGGTCAGCAGGTCTAAGTCATGGAGATCTTAGTGAATACAATATATTGAATATTAGAGAAAAACCATGTATTATAGATGTTGGACAAGCTGTTCCTAAAGAACATCCTCTATATGACGAATTACACAATAGAGACATGAATAATATGTACAAATATTGGAGAAAACATATCAAAGGATTAAAATTAGAGGATTTGAAATAATGGACTATCTAAAAGTTCCACTATCGAGAATAGGAGCGATAATTGGACCAAAAGGTGAAACAAAAAATAGAATAGAAAAACTAAGCGGTTGTGAGATTACCATAGATTCAAATGAGGGAATAGTCGAAATTACTTCAAAAAATAAAACTGACCCACTAAAAAATCTACAATTAATAAGTACCGCAAAGGCTATTGGAAGAGGATTTAATCCTGAAAAAGCATTCCAATTATTGGAAATGGATTACTATTTAGAAATAGTCGATATTAGAGACTATGTAGGACGTTCAAAGAAAAGATTAGCAACTATCAGAGGACGATTAATTGGACGATCTGGCAAAACTAGAAAGATTATAGAAGATATGACTGGATGTGATTTAGCAATACAAGGCCACACAGTATCAATAATTTCTGATTTAGACGGATTAGAAGCCGCAAAAGTTGCAATTTCTATGGTTCTTGCCGGATCAGAACATGGTTCTGTTTACAAATACCTAGAAAGCTTTAGAAGACGTAATAAATGATATTTTTTTATAGGTGTTTCATAAAGCTTACTGCTTAATTTTATATAATTGGGCTTTCTATAAAGAATACAATTTATGCAGATTTTCATTCTGCTAATGTACTTGTAAAGGTGAAAAATAATGAAAAGGAACAACAATTTGAATGGTGCAAAAAAAGCAAACATTGCAACTAGTGAGTATTGTGCGGGGTATCAAGCATGAAAGTCACTTTTTTAGGAGTAGGTGAAGCATTTGATGATGATTACACCCATACTTGTATTCTAGTAGAAGCTGCTGGAAGAAGAATGCTAGTTGATTGTGGTGCAACTGCACCGCCTTCTGTATGGCACCAATCAAAAAGGCCAGATTACCTTGACGGAATATTCATATCTCATTTTCATGCAGACCATGTATTTGGTTTACCTGCATTAATGAAAAGAATGGAAGAAGACGGTCGAACCAGGCCATTCTATCTATTCGGGCCTGTAGGAGCCCAGAGAAATGTGGAAAGATTAATGGAAGTAGCTTACCCTGGTATGGTTGCACACTTACCATTTACATTGAGATTCAGAGAATTACAACGTTCTCATCGATGGGATGACTGGAACCTAAGAGTTGTTAACACCAGACATTCAGTACAAAATCTTGGCCTAAGATTAGAAGCTGGAAGTCCAACCAAAGTTTTCTGTTATTCTGGAGATGGTATGTTTACGCCAACAGCCTCTAAACTTTATACAAATTCAGATTTATTAGTCCATGACGCATATACAATGGATGGAACTGTTCAAAATCCAAAAGGTGAAACCATAAACATTGGAACAAAAACTCATTGTTCAATACAACAACTAGAGAGATTAGATGACATGGCCAGACCAAAAAAGATGGCTCTTATTCATTTGAACCGAAATTTACGAAAGGAAAAAACAGACATTCTCAAAAAGTATAAGCAAAGAAGATGGATTATACCTGAGCCTAGGGACGTAATCGAACTTTAGATGCATAGACTGGTACATACAATCCGTTTTGAATCCGCCCGTAAACTTACAAAAGTTCCAAAAGACCATCCATGTAGCAATTTGTATGGATTAGCATTCAAGTTAGAAATACACATAGAAGGTGAAATAGACGACTCAACCGGATTTGTAATGGACTTCAATGACATTGAAAAAAAATTCATGGCAATAAAAAAAGATGTTGATCATAATTATCTAAATGATATTGAAGGATTAGAAAATCCCACTAGTGAAGTGCTAGTGGAATGGATTTGGAATAAATTAAAACCTAATCTCCAAGAACTAACAAAATTAGTACTTTGGGAAAACGAAGTTTCCAGAGTTGAATTCAGTGAGAATTAGACTTACGTCGAAATAATATCGAAACAAAGGCCATCACAGATATTACGGACAGGAGAGTTATTGATGGTAAAATAGGGCTTGAGCTTGAATCTGAGGGATTATTAGGTAGAACTACCGTAATCTGCACAGACACTGTATCTGAACCTCCAACTGAGTCAACCGCTGTGAGAGTTATGAAATGAACACCCTCACTAAGGAAACTCTCAGCAAAGAAATTAGGTGTTGTGTAAAGTTCTCCATCTAAACTGCTTGACCATGTGAACAATAGTTCATCACCGTCTACATCAATTGATCCTTGTGAAGAAAACTGAATTGATTTATCACTGAAATAAGTAGTTCCTGTCTGTGGTGATTGAATAACGGCCATAGGATTATGATTTTCAGGCTTCTCATTAACTATTATAGAAACCGTGTCAGAAGAGGAAGAACGGACGCCCTCGTCGTCTTCCACTTGTAAAGCTACCTCGTATTCTCCAGCTTCTTCATAGTAATACTCAACCCAAGAATCTGTAATCCAATTAGTCTCCTTGGAATCTCCAAAATTAAATTGATACTTAGCCACTTGGGAGTCATCAGATGAAGCATTACCTGAGAATATTATCTTATCAAGAGTATACACTTCCATCAAATCGGATTTTAAGGATGCTGTTGGTCTTCTATTAGCACCATCATTTGTAACTTCTACCTCTACAGAATAAGTTACTGAATAATTATAACCATCAAATGCACGAGCTTCCAATGTGTAACGTCCATTAAGATCTTCGCTAGTATTCCAAGCCCATGCCCAATTCTGAAAACCATTAGCATTTTGCCAATTATTAGGAGCCACGCGAACTTCTACTCTTTCTACGTTATTATTATCACTAGCAGTTCCTTTCACAACCACTAATCCCGATACAACCTCATTTTGGTAGGGTTCTGTTATGAACACCATGGGATTTTGAGAATCAATAAAATCATCCACCTGAACAATCACTTGATTCTCATGGTTAGAATTGTCTTCATCCTGTGGACTAATATCTACTATTTCAGCCCTTAATGTATGAACACCTTCAACAGCAATCCATGTAGACTGAATATTAATTGCCTCAGCTGGATCTAATCTATTAGATGAAGATACCGACTGGAAAATCTCATCATCACTGTAGAAATCTATAGTGAATTGTTTTGCAGGACCAGGACCGTCATTAACTATCCTAGCAGTTACACCTACCTCCTGACCTGCTGAAATAGAAGACGGTACAACTAATTCTTCAATAAGTAAATCTGGTAAGTCAGTGAAAGAAGATACTGTGAAATTCTGAGTCTGACCTTTCATGTCATTCAAGAAATATTCCACATTTACAATGATAGTATCATCAAAATCTGGTGCCTCGATATCAAATTTAAGTTCTGGAAAGTTAGTTACAACAACACTTGAATCCAGCTGTGCTGTATAGTTGAAACTTGATTCAATAATCCATCTACCTCCTGATTCTGTTACTAATTTGATACCTGAGTCAGCCTCAACACCAGAACCTTCACCGGAATCAATAGAAAATTTAGTGGGCTTAGGCCATGAACTAGAATATTTCGCAATAATTTTAATTTCATCGGGTATCTGGCTACCTGGAACAAAATTTTGCATATTACCACCATCTTTTCCTCTATTCGTATATTCAGTCATGGTATGTTCCATGAAAGCTATAAATGTTTCATTAGTCTCTGTCTGAATACCAGAAGCACCCTCTAATTGTGTTGAACCTAAATCCTGTGAACGTGAAACGGCTCCAACCAATTCAACAGTCCCCCAACCATAACAGTTGTTTGGTGTGTACAACTCTCCACAATCAACATCTAAGGGGATTCTATGATCACTTGTTTCTCTAAGTATTTGCTTAACATAATCTGATGTGGAAGTGGGTTCCACGTCTGAATTAGCCTGAATCATTAATGCAGCTACTCCTGCAACATGAGGTGTTGCCATAGAAGTTCCAGAATAGGAAACATACTCGTTTCCTGAACCGGCCCTAGCTGACATAACGGCGCCTCCGGGAGCCATTACATCTGGTTTCAGCCTTCCGTCTCCTGTTGGCCCTCTGGAAGAATAAATCTCTCTATTGTGTTCATCATTAACGGAACCTACTGTTATCGCCTTTTCACTATCACCAGGATATGAAATAGAAGCAGGGTGAGCTGCAATACCAAGATTACCATTTCCTATTGCCACTACCGTTACTATTCCCGATTCAACAGCAATATCAAGCGCTTGTGATATAGAAGACGCACCATTATTGGTCGCTCCAGGTATAACGACAGGACCACCTAATGATAATGACATCACTCCTATAGAGAATCTATCTTTGTTAGATATTGTCCAATCCACTGCTCTCAGTAAATCCTGTTCATCTCCAGAACCACCATCAAGAGCGATAACTCCAGCTAGATTCGCTTGTGGTGCAACTCCAGAGTATGTTCCGCTGGCTCCACCAGTTCCTGCAGCTATTCCTGCACAATGAGTTCCATGACTACCGGAGTCATGAGGTTGCTCATCAGGGTATTCCTTATCGGTGTTTGCATTGTAAAAAGCAAGCATACCCTCTGAATCGACTGCAATCTTCGGGTCATCTGTATTTGAATTATCATCCATATCATCCAAAGATTCATGATCAAAATCGACTCCTGTATCCAAAATTGCAATTGTGGTACCTTCACCTCTGATTCCAAAATTAGTCCATATAGTATCTGCACCTATCGACTCAACACTATTATCCAGAGATGGATAAAACAAGACATCAGCTTCCAACCATATTAAATCAGGCAAGTAGGTTACATCTGGAACCATGGACATAGGCAAAAGAAATCCAAAAGTATTAAAACGTGGGAAATTAGAAGTTATTTCTCCACCAAGTGTCTCAACAAAAAGATGATGATGATGATCCAGATTGCGAACTTGGGCAATCAGGCTAATTTTTCCTGCGGGTGCTGGTGCAATACCTAATTCCTGTGAACGTTCTGGATTCTGAAAAACCAAATCCAATCTTGGATCAACCAAATGAATATTATCTTCAGGAATTGCAGATTGACCACCTACTGTTTCAACAAATGGGCTGAAAATAACTGATAAAAGAATCGCAGCTACCAAATACTTAGGATGACGTGTCAACAGCTTCTTACTGACTGACCATTAAAAGAATATGGCGCCCAGACCGGGATTCGAACCCGGGTTTGGAGCTCCGCAAGCTTCCGTGATTCCAAACTACACTATCCGGGCGCAAGAGCGCACCAACGGCCTGTCTTAAAGGCTGACATAACAACCAATTTCCTTATATCTATGGCTTTTTGCGAACCATGGCCCAAGTTGTTATTATAATGGGATCTGCAACAGACAGACCAACGGCAAACAAAGCAGAAAAAATATTAGACCGATTTGATATCGTCTATGAAACTTTCGTTGCTTCAGCTCATAGAACACCGGACAGAGTAGTCGAAATCATCAAAGACTCAGATGCCGATGTTTTCATAGCTCTGGCAGGTCTTTCAGCAGCGTTACCCGGCGTGGTTGCAGCACATACACTCAAACCAGTCATAGGCATACCCTGTGCTTCCAGTAGTTCTCCAGGAAATCTAGATTCCCTATTATCAGTTGTACAAATGCCACCAGGAGTACCTGTAGCAGCAGTGGGAATAGGAAGGGGTGAGAATGCAGCTTTACTAGCTGCTAGAATTATTGGAGTTACAGACAAAAAAATATATGGTTCCTTAGAAACATATAGAAAAGAACTAGAACAGAAAACACTAGATTCTAATTAATTCTCGAAGGCATTAACGCCAATCATTGGTACAAAGGCCACACCAGGACGGCGAGAAACGGATATGCCCTCCTCTGTGCGCAGTACAGTTAACAATTCTTGAGCCACACGGCCTCCAACAGGAATTACCATCAAACCTCCCACATCTAATTGGTCGATTAGAGGAGGTGGTACGCGTGGAGCTCCACAAGTCACCATTATCTTCTGATATGGACAATTATCCATAAAACCCCGAGAACCGTCTCCATTGATTATCTCAATATTATCATAATTATCCAGATTCTCACATGCTAATTCATAAATGTAAGGAATTCGTTCGATAGTAGTCACCTTAGAAACTAAGCGTGATGCAACAGCTGCGTGGTAGCCACATCCACTACCAATTTCCAATAGACTGTCACTTTTACTTAAATTCAATTCTTCAAGCATCATAGCCACCATATGAGGTGCAGATATTGTCTGGCCTTGTCCTATTGACAACGGAGTATCGTCATAGGCTGATAATCTATCTGAAGTCCTGACAAAATCACGTCGATCAACTTCCTCCATAGCCTTTCGAACCTGAGAAGTTCTAAGGTAATTTTCCCTCTCAAGATAATTTAATAATTGTTCTCTTTCTTTAATTTTTTTGGACAAATTATTCCTCACTATCTAAGCCATAACGAGAAACTGAACCACAATCCAAACAGGTTACTATTTTCCACCCTTTGGAAGACAATCTATTTTTAGAATTTTTAGAATTGAGAAAAGAATTACAGTCTCTACAAATTTGAAGACGTTGGAATTTTGTCAAACGCTGATTATATCGTTTACTTATCAACCTGGCCAATTCAACAAATCTCTTGGATTGATCATAATCACCATCGCTAGAACTTTCCATAGCTAGGTTCAGGAGTTTATCTATCCTATCTCTTGCAATCTTTTCCTGGCTTTTAGTTCTACGACCTGCTCTTTTGGGCACAATACGTCATTAGTTGCTTTTTTTAACACCCTCCTCTGACCAAAAAGTATCATGATAACAGACCACTTCACATGGGATACGCCATGGGAATTGTACTTCCACATACTTATTTTCATACCAATTTTACAAAGACTTATATTTTTGGGGGAGCCCGCTTTAAAGGCAATACAACTGCATGGCCATCATTTAAAATGGCTATTTGAAAGGCTAAAAGAAGTTCCAAAGGGATATTCCATTGCAGCAAAATTTACTGTAGGATTATTAGTTCCAGCAACTATTGCCTTAATGAGATTTGTTATATTTGAACCCGTAGACGGAGTGGTAGAAGTTTTTGGAAAAACATTGAGGCCTCCCACCTGGAGTAATACACCAGACTGGCAAATAATAGCTATTGTAATATTTTTTATGGGGCATACATATCTGGATTGGAGACGTGTTTGGGATACAAGAAATCTAGCTGTAAAGCTTATAAGTATTGATGTTGGAAAATATCGGCCCATGGTCGATAGAATGTTACAAATGGGTGATTGGTTGAAAGGAAATGAAGAAAAAGGAAAAGATGCCTTGCCTCATGAAAGAGTAGCACGATTTGTAGGATTCTTTGCAGGTAAATTGAGAGACACAACAAATACTGTTGTTGACAAAGTTATGGAGATGCCCAATAATTTTGCAGGAAGGTGGATGGTTGTAAATGTAGCTTTTGGAATGGCATTTCATCTGTTACCAATTGCCTTCATGTTTCTTTTGACTGCAACATACGATATGAATCTATAAATTATCTAGAATTTCTCGGAGATTGTTTTCCAAATCATCTAAATTACCACTATTGTCAATAACATAGTCTGCCTCATTAATCGTAGCTAATAATTGCTGTTTATTGGGATTATCGCTAGACTCTTCGAGTTTTTCCTGCACTAAAAACTGCTCCCAAGAACTACTGTCCCCCTTTCGATTTCTTTCGCTCAGACGTTCAAACCTAACTTCAGGTTTAGCATCTACGGCAATTAGACAAAAAGAGTGGTTGTCATATTCTCTTCTAAGTGAAGACACCTCATATGGATTACGTATTGAATCAACTACATGGTCATTAGGTGTAACTATATTCTCTCGCATCATATCTGCTAGGACACCTGGGCCTCCTTCCTCTCTAAGCCGATTGCCAATAGCTATCAAATTCTCTCGACTTTCTTCTATGCCTTCTTCCGCAAGTTTTATTCTTAGGGTATCTGAAAGAGAATGATAAGAAAAAGAACGCTTAGTCAATAGAGAAGCGACAGCACCTTTTCCTGAAGCATTACGTCCTGTTAGTCCAATTATGTAGTGTGCCAAAATATCCTCAGAAATCTGAACCTTCTCTATATTCACCAAAAACCCCTCTTAGCACATCACACATCTCGCCTAACGTAGCCTTAGATTTAGCTGCCTCAATAAAATGAGGCATTAAATTATCCTCACCTTCTGCTGCTTTTTCTATAGAATTCAAAGCTGCAGCATGTTTACTTTTATTTCTTGTATCTCTCAACCTCTTAAGACGGGTACACTGCCTTTCAAATCCTTCTGGATCCATCTCTAAAATTGGAATTTCTACAGATTCATCAGACGTGTATTGATTAACTCCTACAACAACTCTATCTTTGTTATCTATTTCCTGCTGATAACGATAAGAGGCTCCTGCTATTTCTTTTTGGAAGAAACCTTTCTCAATTGCAGAAACTACACCACCTATTGAATCAATGCGATCAAAATAGTCTCTAGCTTGTCTTTCCATATCATCAGTTAACCACTCTAAGTAGTAACTTCCTCCAAGAGGATCAATAACGTTAGCTACACCTGATTCATGAGCTATAACCTGTTGCGTTCTCAAAGCTATCTGAACAGCCTTTTCTGATGGAAGTGCCAATGCTTCATCCATTGAATCTGTATGAAGTGACTGCGTGCCTCCCAAAACACCTGCCATCGCCTGAACTGCAACTCTTACAATGTTGATCTCAGGTTGCTGAGCTGTTAGACTGCATCCTGCAGTTTGAGTGTGAAATCTTAATGTCCAACTTCTAGGATCCTTAGCCCCATATTTGTCCTTCATATCTCTAGCCCATATTCTTCTAGCTGCACGATACTTTGCTATTTCCTCGAAAAAATCATTGTGTGCATTAAAAAAGAAACTGAAACGTGGTGCAAAATCATCAATATTCAATCCTCTCTCAATAGCCCAATCTGCATAGGCATATCCATCTGCTAATGTAAAAGCTAATTCTTGAACAGCTGTTGAACCTGCTTCCCTTATGTGATATCCTGAAATAGAAATAGTATTCCATCGAGGCATATTTTTTGTTCCATATTCCACAGTATCTGTAACTAGTCTCATTGATGGAAGTGGGGGGAAAATGTACTCTTTTTGTGCTATATATTCTTTCAAAATGTCATTTTGAATAGTTCCACCTAAATTAGACTTAGGAATCCCTTGATTCTCAGCATTTGCAATGTACATTGCCCAAGTCATAGCTGCAGGTGAATTGATGGTCATCGAAGTTGTTACTTTATCCAAAGGGATATCTTTGAACAAAATAGACATGTCCTCTAAGCTACTAACACCTACACCACATTCACCAAATTCTCCTGCCGCAGTCGGCGAATCACTATCATATCCATATAACGTTGGTAAATCAAAAGCAGTACTAAGTCCTGTTTGACCCTGTTCTAAAAGATATTTGAAACGGGCATTTGTTTCCTCTGCAGAACCAAAACCTGCAAACATTCGCATGGTCCACAATCTCCCACGATACATTGTTGAATGTATTCCTCTGGTATAAGGAAATTCACCAGGATAGGATATGTCTCTTTCATAATCTATATGTGCAGTATCTAATGGAGTGTACAACCTATCAACTTTTTGGCTTGATGTAGTCATAAATTCTTTCAATCTTTCTGGATTTTTCTTCAATGAGGGGTCAAGAACTTCAGCTTTCCATTTTTCATAAGCTTTTTGATAATCGGAAGTACTATGAAAATTAGATTTGTCAATATTTTTAGTATCCTCACCTTTGCTAGGCATTGATTGCGAATATTACCTGTAAATAAGGATTTACCATAAACCGTGAACTATATATCCTATCCATGTAATAATTTAATAGTCAGGAGATGGAGGGCGACCGACGGCCTTAGGCTGAGGAAAGTCCCCTCTCCATGAGCAAAGCAGCCGCAAGGGACCCGAGAGGGTCGGCACTGAAACAGAAACGACACAGCCCTATCTTATGGAATGATCGTCTTGGACGTGACGTCGATAGAGGATTTGGTGAAACGAACATCCCTGCTGGAGCAATTCCAAGTAACCGCATCGACCTGCTCGGGAGCGGTAGGTAGGAAGCATAGCTGAATGTCGCCAACCGGTTTTCGGTTAACAGAAAGGGGCTTACTCCCATCACCTGACAATCATATAGATTTTACGAGGATAGCTATATAAAGGGGGGTTGCTCCGCGCGGATTATAATGGCAACAGACTATTCTGAAGAACCAAAATGCACGCAAAAAGGGACTGGATGGGTCTCGTTTGAAACTAGTCAAAACCCTAGAAAAAGAAAAATAGTAAAGAAAATGGTAAGGAGAACCAAACTATGAATGTGATAATGTGTATAATGATTATTATGGCTCTATTTCACCGAAACGGCCTACAATTTGCCCTCTTTCATCAATCTTAAATCATCAGAAAAAAATTATTCGGTGGTTTTAAAAGATATATAAATTCCAAATATTAGACCTATTGTATCATATAACATGTCAAATAATGACATATGCCGTCCGGGCACAAAACTTTGATGGAATTCATCTGAGATTGCGAATGATATACCAATCAAAATAGATCCGTATATAGGATTTATAGGAAAACCGTCCTTAGTAATCGATTGAAATAATAAAAAACCTAAAATTAAGTACTCTATAAAGTGAAGGAATAAATCAATATTATCTGGACCTGATACAATTACAGAAATATCATCCTGGGGAAGGTGGCTAAAAAAAATCATGAGAAGCATGTAGAAAACTGTTATAGTTGTATATAGTTTCACTACAATTTACCTTCTTTCATCAATCTTAAATCATCTAAATCATCAGAATCAAAATTGTTTGGTGGTTCACCATCAATCTGATTACCAATATCCTGACTTTCAATTGCCCAATACATCACAGACTCATCATTATTGGAATGATGTGGATGCTGTGAATCTTCATGATTGTGAGGTGATTGATACCCATTGTTAATCAAACCAAGTAAATGACCAAATTCATGAACTATAACTGATCTCTCAATATCTGTAGAGGATATAAGCAAGAAAGCTGAGTCCTCTATTTTCTCCTTAAACAAAGCAAAAGAAGATCCTGAATAAGCCAAACCCAATGTTTGATCATTATCTTCATATTCTCCATTTAGGTATAATATATGAATTACGAAAGTGTTGCCACTTTTCGTTCGTGTGCGTTCATTATTCTCTATTTCTAGAATCTCTTCTAACGTATAACTATTATCTGTACTTCCAAAACTGCTTTGGCTAACAGAGATTGACGTTTTATCTGTTACTTCTTGAATCCTCTGCTTCAATAAATTTAATGCATCGGAGTCAGGTTCATTTCCAGTAACATAATTAACCTCAATATGTAGTTTTGAGTAGCTATTCCCTTTCAATATTTCATATCGACATTGACCTGTAATATGCTCACAGGATACTAACTTCTCCTGCAAATTATCTAAACACCCTGGAACCATCAAAACCAAAATAATAGCTATGGTCAATAATTTCTGCATGTTTGTTAACAAAATAGCTCGATTAAAAGTTATCAGGCATAGTTGAGTTAATCAATAGAGTGGCCCAAGAACCAATCTCGGATCGGGATAATCAAGTAATGCTTGAGCTCTATCCTCCAAGGATACTACACCTGGCAAGTCATGTGTCTGTGGTTCTATTAGAGAAAGCTGAAAATGAAGGTGTGGCTCCCAACCTCCATTCTCATTCTCAGGTCCAAACCAAGCTATAATTTCACCTTTCCTAACTTTCTGACCTCCCCTTTTTCCTTCTATAGATTCTGAACTTAAATGTCCATATAATGCCCAAATATTAATTCCTGAAATATCATGCTTTGTAATTATAACATTTCCATAATCTCCTGGTTCTGAATTATAACCTAAATGTGAGATTATTCCGTCAGCGAAGGCCATACAAGGTGTTCCTATAGGGCCATTAATGTCAAGACCCACATGTATATTGCGTATTCCTGCAAAAATAGGAGTTGTATACATATCTGGACGAACCTCATCATATTTTCCAATACTAAATTCTGTTTTTGATGGAATCCATGGACTTATACTAAGATCTAAAACTGTATAATTATTAGGTAATTCAACAACAGAATGATAGTCATTATGCTTCCAATTCAAAATTGATTCAATGTTTTTCAAGATGTACCTCTTCTGAATACAAATTTATTTTTTGCCCCCTTGATTCAACGACCAACGAACCGTCAAAATCTATAGACCTTACAATACCTGAGTTTCCATCCCAAAAAACCTCATTATCAATCAAACAATCAAATTTTGTGAATTCACCTATTATTTCTTTTGAAGATAAAGAAGAGTTTCTGTCAAAATGAAATAAAAATGATGCTAAAAAAACCGATTTATCAAACTTAATACCATGTGATGATAAATTTGTAGCATTTTCCAAAGGCAGGTCATTCTCTAAATTAATTCCTATTCCAATAACACTATGGGTTCCAAAATCTTCACAGAGGATTCCACCTAATTTTTTTCCTTTGAAAATTATATCATTCGGCCATTTAAGGTTTAAATCTTCATGGTGCTTTTCTAGGACATTAGTTATGCTAATACCTACTATAAATGGTAAAAGTTTATGTTTAGATGACACAATTGAAGCATAAAGACCTCCCCTTTGAGATTCCCAAGTATTACCTCTACGACCTCTTCCTTGTGTTTGCTCTATTGCCAAAACAACATCATCTATTCCTGAATTATAATTTGATAACCATGCATTAGTAGATGTTAGATTATCTACAATATGTATCAAAGAAACGCACCAAGGTCCATCTGTTTGATTTGCTCATTTTCAAGTGTGTCTTCTATTGCATTAAATGCGAGCTCTAGTCTTTGCTTAATGAATGATCTGGAACCATAACGTTCGGAAATTTCCGTGGCTATTTTTCTATATTTAGCCACCGATGCTGGTGAAATATTAAGCTGAAGTGCCCCCCCACAAAAACAACTTTCTTTGAGAGGCGGACGCCTGAATTTTTTGCTACATTTCTTGCACCTTACACCTTGAGTAGAAAATGAACGCAAATTCCCAATTATGTCTCGAATAAAATGCTTTTCAATTGTCTGTTCAGCTACATAAGTTGCATTTGATGCTCTTGTTTTTGAGGCTAATTCAAGTGATGCTAGAGCTTTAGAAGCCATAGAATCAAGCGTAACATAACGTGATTCAATTGGCCCCATGTTTATACTTGATGAACTATGACTAAAACCATAATTCTCATATTGATCATTACTTTCAAGTCTGTTAGAAACCATATCCAACATTTTAGAAATGGCTACAGGGCTAACTCTCTTCTCAGAACTTTGATAAAGTTCTAAAGGATAATTGTTATTCAATTCGATATTGTGTGCTTCGCTATCAATTTCTAGAGGATCAATTCGAGTTGACAGAACCCTAGGTATGTCCATAGTCCCTCCTCGTGTTGTCGGAACAAAACTATCTGAATAATTTAGCAAGCCATCTAAAAGAAGCATTATAGAATCCTCATCACCGTCACAATTTCTTCGTTTAGCTGCATGTAAAAAAGGATGGCCATATTGTGCCTTAGCTGAAGTGAAGCCAATTAGGCGAGTTAAAACTCCAGCAGAGGTATGTGGGCTTAAACAAATTAGAAGATTACCTATTAGTTCTTCAGGTCTAGAATCAGGACTTAAATTATAGAATGGTTCCATTCCATAAAGTCTTAAGAGTTCTTCATCAACAAAATTAGACACCTTGACTAGCCAATTACCAGCTCTCTCTGAAACTATTAAATCTTGAACTTTGATTTCTACTAACTGATCTACGGTTGTTAGCTCTTTCCCATTCACATCTTCAGTATATCCTAATTCTTTAGTTTTTTCTAAACTCAAACCAATTTCTCTTGGATAAAAATGAGTTATTGGTAAATCTATCATATCATAACGTAGTGTTCCATCCTTGTAAACGCGAAGATCTCTCTTGGCCCTAAGAATTCCCTTTTCTAAACACTCAGGAATCTTATCTTTCGACATAAGTCCTTTGACTCCCTTAATTTTTGGAAGTACACCTGTTCGTGTGTTATTCATCGCTGCAGTAACCAACTCAGAAACGTCAACTAAGCGCCTTCGTGGTTGCTCTTTAACCATCGTCTGAGAATCACAACACCCAAGTGAAATTGTCTCTTTATGGCAATTTTTGCAATATCGTAATTGAACTTCTATCTCAATACGCCCGGGCCGACCCTGTGAGAATCCACGGTTTGTTGCACCTACTTTCAATGCACTATTAACCAATCTCTGGCTTCCACCAGCCTCTCCAAGTGGAAAAAGAACATTTGGTGGAGGTTTCATACGACGCTCATTAGCCTTTTCAGGCCTCCCCATACTAGCCCCCACTCTTGTTGGAGCTCTGTTCTTTATCTCAACACCAGATAAATGCGATACCAATTCTAAAGAATCTTCTGTCTCTTTAGGATCTAAAATAGATACAATAGATGAACCTTTAGTCTCCAAACCCAATTGCTGAAGAAGTGGTTCTATACCTTCTTCCAAATTTATTAATTTATCAGTTGTTTTATAATAAATGCCAAGTCGCAGCAATATTTCCTTGTACATTAATTTGAATCTATTTTCTATAACACTTTTAGCATCCTTAATCAATTGAGCTCTCAAATCAATAATCTCTTTAACTTCTAAATCGGCCCAATAATACGTGTATTTAGGGTGCAAAGGGATTTTATTTTCTAGACTGTATTTGAAAAGAGACTTGAAATCAAAATCTGATTCGTAGCTTTTAACGTTATGACTTTCGATAATCGCTCGCCACCACTCATCACACCATCCTGATGGTTCCAGTTTGTGATTATTCTCTATAAATTCTCCCACGGGTATTAATATTTCTCCAAGATCTACTATGCTTTCAACATTATTAACAACTCGTTTAGCTTCTTCATAATCATCTAATCTAGTATATGTTCCATTTTTTAGAAGGACGGAAGGACCTTCTATGGAATCACAAGGATTTGCTGCAGTTGCTTTACCTGGGAGTTGGAGTTTTATTTGTGTACCTATTGCTGCAAAAGAATCAACAATAACCATTGTAGATGGATGAATTGACATTGATGCTAAACCAGACGAACGGGTTCTACCATAACGTAAACGAAATGCTCCCGGTTCATCTGGAAAAGCAAAGATAGGTCGACCTGCAATAACATCTTTCAGGTATTTGTGTTCTTCAACATTACCAGATGCGTTCTCCTTCTTTTTCTCAGTGTACGTTCTAAGAAACTCCCAACCACTAATTGATAGATTATCCACATGTTTTAGAATTTTAGATGCTTTGAGACAAAGACCCTCAGCCAAAACAAGGCATGCACCTCCTCTCAAAGAATTGGTCTCTACTCGCGGCAAGTCTCTATTACCTGCAACTTCCAACCTATCTGTTCTTTCTCCTGTAACACATATCGGACACGAAGTTACAATAGTCTCTATTTCTTCAGAACTTGGAACATATTGAAGATTGACCGCTCTTTTGTAAAGTGGTATTTCCTCTTTGTATCTTTCAATTTCTCCTGGTGTAGGTATGTATGAATCCAAACCTAGCTCTCTTCTAACTACGTCTGCAATCAAAACTGATAATGCTTGGGCAGTACCACCGGCTGCTCTTATTGGGCCTGCATAATAGATTGAAGCACACTTGGTATTGTTGGTATTCTCTAGGGTACTTACCTTGACAACTCCCTCAGTAGGTGCGACAAGAACTCCCTCCGTAAGTATTGAAAGAGAGGTTCGAACTGCCTGTTCAAGCGCAAAAGCCACACCTTCCTTGCTCTTCAGTTCTCCTGCCAACTCTTTAGCTATGATAAGAGCAGTCGTTTCTCTATCATTTTTCTCTGATACCTCTCTAATTCTTGGAGCTATTCCCTCAGGTCCTACTTGGGCTTCAACTCTTTCTGCAAGATCTTTAGCTCGCGGAATCTCAGCCTCTCTAGAAGGGTCAAAACCTGCTTTACGTGCCTTAGAAACTAATTCATAACAATCGTCCGCCTTTTTCTCTAAATCACGGAAATATGACTCCATTTTATCTGATGCGACAAGTACCACATCACAACATAGAAAGCCTATTATTATTCTATTCGGCGAAATTATACGCCGTAACTGTCAACGAATATGTGTCTGTATGCAGAAGCTGCAGCTCTGATGCCTGCAAACATTATTCCAAAAGCTACAACAACAAAAATTAGGCCCGCGATCAAACCTATATTATGATCCCAGAGCATTACTGTACCTGGTAATACTAGGATTATAGAAGAGAAAAGAGCTGAAGTACCCATCAACATAAATTGAACTAGAATATCTGGGTTGCCACGATCGCTCTCATCAAAATTAGCAAAAGCACTGCCAGCCCATATTCCCAAACCTGTATTACAGAAAAGTAAAATAAGAAGACACTCTCCAAAGAAAATAGTGACCTTAGCTGGGAATTGAGCGAGTATGCAGATAGGTAGCCATATTGCAATTAAACCTGGTAATGCCATCATTATCAATGCCGCTGCCTTTCCTTTCATTATCAAAATAGACTCGACTGGATTAGATTTCATAATCCACAAACGTTTTCCTTCTACACCTAGAATAGTTGATCCAAGCATTGTACACTGCAGCAAAGCACCCATGTACAAACTTATTGCAAGCATACCAGGATAATACAATTTAGGAGGTAAGTCCCCAATGGGCTCGCTTGGCAACCCAACTTTAAACCACCAAAATACTAGAATAAATGCAAGCGAAAAAGTAGAAAATGCAGAACTGAGAACATCACGTTCTCTTATAGATGAAATTACTTCTTTAGAACATACTGAAGAAGCACGATTACCAAGTATTGAACTCAACCACCTAAATTGCAGGATTCTAACTGTATTCTTATGTGATGAAGAATTGACTTTGTACGATTCTAAGGCTTCAAGAAATATAGTATCCATATAATAAAAAAATATGAACAAAACGAACATACATAATGTAGAAATTACTATTGCAATATCAGGATATAAGTGTGATTCGTTAGCTACTAACATCAAAACAATTAAAATAGGAGATAAAGTGGCCAAAAACGTAAACTTACGAGAAAATGGGTGTAGTGCTCCAGCTATTGAAAACATATACCCGCTAAGTGCAGATAATATTGTAAAAAGGAAAAATAATATCAAAAATTCTCTGGTAGGGACAATGTCTGTATTTACCACTATATTGCCAACATAAAACAGAGAAAGCAAAGAAAAAGATAGGAAAAGATTGGGAGCTAGAATTGAGTAAAACATTCCAAGCATTATTTGCCTTGGAGAGATAGGTTGTGCTAAATGTAATTCCATACGTTTTGATTTAATTATTCGACGATATGTAGTCCCTGCAGTTCTCAAAGTAAACAAAGCAAAAAATATTAGCAATATTGTCCCATAACCCTCATTAGAACCCTCAGGAAATAATTGAGGATTATCTATAATAAATTTGACAAGCCGAATGCAAGCAAATGAAAAAATCAAACCAATAAAAAATATGAAAAATGTACCTGCTATCCGTTTTTGTAGAGTCTGAATGTTACGGCGTAAAGCAGATTTGAATTCAGCCTCAAAGATAGCATAAGTAGCACTCATCTACCTAGTGACTCCATAGTTCTATCTTTTTTTGTTGCCTTCTTGAATATGCGATAACAATCAGAACAAAGATTGACTTTACGGCCAGAATCCTTTAGCTCCAACTCACCTACTTTTTCCACCCTTTTACGAGGGATAGAACGTTTTGTACTGTTATTACAACCACTAACGCTACATCCATCCCTATCTTCACTAGATAAGGAGATATCTCTATGCTTCATTAAATCGCATAGAACTTGTGATACTTAAAATGTTATGAAATTATTTTTCTAGATTCAAACCATCAGAATGTGAGAGCATATTCCCACATTTAGCACAATATTGAACATTTGAATCCTGAATTTTAAAATCACAAGAAGGACATTTAGTTTCCACTTTCTTCTCTATAGATTTATCTTGTTTCATATAATTGACAATGTACCCAATTGCCAACAAAACCAGAATTACCGTTTGACTGTAACAGACTATTTCTTCAAAGTCCACATTACTGTAAAGCTCATGGCCTTTAACTATGTAGGTTACTGAAGTGTAATATCAGGCATAAGAGGTCGTGCTGCAAATCCTTTCAAAGCGAAATTACTGCCCTCACCAACTCTACAAACAAACAAATCTCTATGGTGTCTAATTAATCCAAATTCATCTAAAGAAGCTACACCACCACAAACTTCCATTGCCATAGTCAAATGATTAGATGCTCTGCGTGAGCATTCAATTTTGACTTTGGCTGCAGATTCACGATCCAAAGTGTCATCATCATATCTGGCTGTCAAATCAAGTAACCAAGTCAAACCTTGCTCCAGAGTTATGTCCATATCTATAATCACATCCTGAACTCTTTGAAAACTGCCAATAGACACTCCAAATTGTTCCCTTTCTTGTGAATATGTCCTGCACTTGTCCAATGCAAAGGCAAGGGATGCTAGAGACATTCCTGCTATGAATAAACGTCCACCATTCAAAGTCTGAGCCATTACTTTGAAACCCTCATTTTCTTTTCCAAGAATCGCATCACCAGAAACTCGAACATCATCGAAAGTAATTGAACCTGTCGAGGATTGGCTCCATAGATCCTTACCTGCCATTTCTTGATAAGATACATTGGAATCATCCATTGGAACAATAAAACAAGTAGTTCGGTGACCGGGTTTTGATTCAGGACTTGTCATAGCATGAACAACTACATGACTGGACCATTTTGCATTAGTTGACCAACACTTTTCTCCCTTAATCACCCATTCATTTCCATCTTTCTTTGCAGTAACTTGAGGATTAGTAGCATCTGATCCACGTCCGGGCTCTGATAGACCAAAAACAAACATCCTTTTTCCGCTTGCTAAGTCTGGAAGGTGAGCCTTTTTCTGAGCATCTGTACCGAATAATTGCAAAGGTTTGGCGCCCAAAGACATTGCTGCACCTGGCGTTATTGCTAATGATTGAGAATGATAGCCAAGTGATAGTCCCATCAAAATCAAATCTAACTGACTGCCACCCTGTCCACCATATTCTTCAGAAACTGTAACACCGAAGAGCCCCATTTGGCCCATTTCATCGATTATATCTTGAGGAAGCAACTGGTGATTTCTCTCCCATTCAAGATAATTAGGTTCAATTCTTTCGTCTGCAAAGTCACATAATGCCTTGTAAAAAGTCATTGAATCGGGAGATACTAATCTCTCCAAATAGTGGTCTAAGCGACGTTCCATGAAGTTGTCACAAAGATATCTGTTAAAGTGGTTATCGTGACCTTCCTATTGCCCCACGT
>CAZOEZ010000007.1:0-40971 GCA_964578995.1 uncultured archaeon | reverse complement strand
CATTCCTGTATAATTGGAGCCCGCAATGCTGCCAGGTTACACCATGCTCCCCAATGAACAGTTAAATGAAGTGTGTAATAAAAAGTCTCTGATGAGTAAAGTTAATAACGTATGCTTTATCGAGTATACATAAATGGCTTCAGATGAAGAAACCGAAGAGGAGATTTTGAATGAGCATAATCCAGCACCTCCTACGGAAAGAATCTGGATGCCTGTGTACCAAGATGAAGACAAAAAGCTTGCTAAACATGACTGGTGCCTAGACACTGGAATCATAAAAAATCTGAGTGGTGAAGAAGCTAAACCCAAGGGTTTCTATGTCTCCGTTCTGAATAAAATGAAATACATTCTTGAACATGATTTAGGACACAGTGGAGGAGCACCTAAATTTCCTGAGTCACAGATTAGTTTAATACTAAAAGATTTAGACAAAGTTGACGGGTTCTACGATAAATGGTGGAGAACTGAGTCTTCACAGTTAGAAGTTTTTATTAGGATTGTTCAAAATCGCAGACCTGATCTTCCTCAGAGATTTATTGTTGATTCTGTAACGAGGACATTACGTGGTTGAAATAGCACCTTCTATGCTTGGAGCAGATTTTG
Organism: uncultured archaeon; assembly: GCA_964578995.1. Classification (GTDB taxonomy): domain Archaea; phylum Thermoplasmatota; class Poseidoniia; order MGIII; family CG-Epi1; genus CG-Epi1. Next base: position 40,368 of record CAZOEZ010000007.1, on the reverse strand, counting down.
GAGAGATGCGTAAAGCTGCTGAATTAGTAGCTCCAGAATCAGAATATCTACACATGGATGTTATGGATGGTCATTTTGTTCCAAACCTTACTATGGGCTCTGATTTAGTTAAATCATTGGAAGGAGTTAATCCTTTAGACGTTCATCTTATGATTACAGACCCCTGTGATTTCATAGATGATTTTGCCGATGCTGGTGCTGAAATGATATCAGTTCATATAGAAGCAAATAATCCAAAAGAAGCTCTCGAATTAATTAAAAAAAAAGGCATTAAAGCAGGTATTGCATTAAATCCCTCAACACCTGAAGAAACGATTGATACGGTAATAGATTATGCAGATATGATTCTTGTTATGTCTGTAGAACCAGGATATTGTGGACAATCATTTCATGAAGGGACAATAGAACGAGTAAGAAATTATAAGAAGAAATACCCCTCCAAAGTTATAGAAGTTGATGGAGGTGTTAGCACCAAAAATTCGAAACAACTTATTGAGGCTGGTGCAGACATACTAGTAGCAGGTAGTGCTGTATTTAATTCAGATAATCCTATAGATACTATCAAATTAATGAAACAGGGTTAAACTTATTAATTATAAAGCTATAAACATGCTGTGAAAAGACTACAATACATCCTCATCGCCTTGCTTTTGAGCTTTTCGATGATTAAACCAACAAACACTGCAGAATTACCCGTAGAGGATTTTACACATGCTGTATTTGGAGAAGAATTTACAGCTACTTGGTGTGTTTACTGTCCTAGTGCTGCGGAAAATTTAATGAAAGTTTATGATGATATACCTGATGAACCATACTATGATGACAAATTCTTTTTTGTTGCATTAATTACAGATGTAAATGATAAAGCTGATGATAGAATGGGTGATTACCCCGATGTAACGGGATATCCCACAGTTATTTTTGATGGTAATGATGAAAAGGTGTCGGGTGGACAATCTGACACCTCAAATTATGAACAAGCTATAGACAATTGTGGACAGCGTGATGATACGGATATATCTTTAGAAATTGAAATGAACCATTTGGGTGCTGATCAACTGGATGTTAGTATAGCTATGACTTGGAATGAAGACGCAGCTCTCGGTGACCCTACCTTCGACGGCTATGTTCGTGCATACATTGTTGAAAAAGTTTCACGATATAATAATTATGATGGCGATCCCTATCATTTTGGTTTCTTAGATTACGCATTTGAAGAAAGTGTGGAACTCGAACCTCATGAAACAAAAGAATTGACTACAGTTTGGGTGGGTGGAGAACATGAAGACAAAAACGGAAATGATTTCTCTGACATCGAATATGATAACATAAATATTTTTGTGGCTTTCTTTAATGATGAATCAGCTTCAGCTGATAAGTATGTACTTGAAACTGCATTTGCAATTCCACCAGAATTAGAGATTGGAGAACTTGGAGACATTGTTGGAGGTGAAATCGATTTACATGGAACTGCAATTAGTGAGAAATCACAAATAGAAAGTGTACATTATAGTTGGGATAATGGTAATTGGAATAATGCAAATTTAAATCCTTTCAATGGCGAATTTTCTCTTTCGATTACCTCAGAGTCTGTCGAGAACGGTGAACATGAATTATCAATTATGGTTATTGATAGTGGAGCAAGTATCGTCGAAACTATTAGTCTAAATGTATTAAATGATGAAAACCCACCAACTTTAGAAATTATTTCTCCTGAAAGTGGAGCAACTGTTGAGGGCATTATCGCCCTAGAAGTAGAAGCCATAGATGACAACCAGCTTTCTGATGTAGAATTCCGAATAAATCAGGGAGATTGGAGAAAGATGTATTCTAATGATGGTGATTCCTATATCGCTAGTTGGAATACACAAGAAGCAAATGCAGGGAATGGTGATCACCAAATATCTTTCAGGGCTATTGATATGAGTTCAAATGAAGTTGTAGATACTGTGGATATATCTGTCTTAAATGAAGAAGATATTACTTATCCATACATGAAAATTATTAATCCCAAAGAAGAATTTTATAATAATCGAATTAATATAGAAGTTAAATCCTCAGATCCGGAAGGTATTGAAAAAGTTCAATACAATATAGACAATGGCTCTTGGAGAGACCTATCTTCTGAAGGTTCAGATATCTACACAGGTTCTTGGACACCAACATGGGATGGTTGGCATTGGATAGCTATCAAAACAGAAGATACTCAAGGTTATGAAACAGAGGGGGGACTCCGATTTGAAACAGATAGTACACCCCCTTCACTAATATTAAATTCATTTAGTAATGATATTTCAGCTATCGCTGAATTTGATTTAGATATTTATGATTATAGTAGTCTTTCGACCCTAAAATATAGAATTAATGGAGGTGTCTGGACTGAACTTGAGAAAGATCAAGATAATGTTCAATTCACTTGGGATTCTACTAAATACGATGACGGGGAATGCCTAATGGAAATTGAATGTACGGATAATTGGGGTGGTGTAAGTACCTTATATCGTAATCTAGATGTCAAAAATCAAGGCTTAATTTATTCAATACCTCCATCAGATATAGAAACTGAAAAAGTAACAAAAATAACTTCGATAGTAGATTATGACAATCCAAAATCAGTTTACATGATTCTTGCAAAGATTGATGTTGATGTACTTGCTGAGGGACAGAAGATACCTATGAATAAAGAAGGTAATTATTATGTTGGTGAAATATATTTTGAGAATCCAGGGTTATATGTTTACAGTATAGAAGTAGATACAGGTCATGGGAAACTATCATCATATGAACAAAATATAGTTGTATCTGCTAAACAGTCACTTACTGAAGGAAACAGTGATGAAAGTATGTTATTTAGCCCTAATATATTACCTGCGATATTAATGGTAATCTTTGTTGCTCTAAGAAGGAAAGATTAATTATCTAAAAGAATTTTAGAAAGGGCTAAAGCTAAATCTGTAGGGAGAAATCCTGCACCCATTTCTTCGTGACATTTTTCTCCAGCTTTGCCTAAACTATAGGCCGCTAAACGAGCCGATTCAAATGGAGTGAGACCCTTAGCCATAAATGCTCCACAAACTCCTGCCAGAACGTCACCAGAGCCGCCAACAGCCATCCTAGGGTGTCCAGTCATATTCTTCTTGAAAAAATGCCCATCGGTAATTAAATCAATTTCACCTTTGAATAATATGGTAATATTATGGTTATTTGCAAAAGACATTAAATCCTCTCTTTGACCTTGAAGACCTAATCTCGTTAATTCTCCCTTATGTGGTGTAATAATTATATTTTTATTATGAAAATCATGATTAGATATGGCATCTGCATCTATTACCACATTAGTGCATTTTTCTAAGATTAATTGTACAGCTTTCAAAGAGACTTTATCCTTCCCCATACCAGGGCCAATGATAATGCTATCAAATTCTTCTTCAAAAAAAGATTTTATGTTTTCTTTAGTTATGATATCACCTAATAATTTATGAACAATTAGTTCAGGAGCAAAAGTAGATACTTGTTCATATGAGGATTCAGGAACAAATACATGAACTAAATCAACGCCAGACCTATAGGCACCTAAAGCAGACAGTGCCGGGGCTCCAGAATAAGGACCACCACCAATTACGGCAACCTTACCATTCTGACCTTTATGCCTATTTCCTTCAAACTTTGGAAACAGCAGTAGCTCGCCAGGACCTGTTAATTCATCCATATTTTTTGTAAATCCTATATCTTCAACAAATATTTCTCCGCATTTATTATTATCCATTCCCAATTTCCTATCGTGAAATGTAAGTGTACAGTTAGGAAAGACGGTTATTTCTGTTCCAAATCCTGAAGGAACATCTATGGATAATATGTTTTCAAATTTGTTGATTTGTTTTATGTATTTGTCAAATGGTGGACGTGGAACACCCCGTATTCCGGATCCTAAAAGGCAATCGACAACTAGCTTCGCATTGGGAATATAATCATCTAGATTAGAAATATTTTCCGTAGCTCTTTTTAATTGCTCAAATGCTTTCTTTGCTGTGCTAGTTTTAGGTGGTAGTGCCGATAATACGGTAATATCAAAGCCTTCTTCTGATAACAGTTTTGAGGCTACATAACCGTCCCCTCCATTATTTCCAGAACCGCAGACAAACACTATTCCTTCTGACTTAGAATGGTTATTCTTAATATAATCTGCAATAACTTCACCTGCATTAGTCATTAAGTCAAATAAATCCATGCCATAATAAATTGCATTTGAATCTAATATCTGAAATTCGACTAACTTTCTCATATAAGGGTTAATTCATATACAAATAATACAAAAAAGGCAAATAATATTGAACCACTCAAACGAGTCAATGGGATTCTTATAAATCCAAATGCTGCAATTGTCAGCAGTATCAAAAGTGGCAAGGTTGTTTTGACAACGAAATCTTCCACAGAAATGGGATTTATTGTTGCTAGAACCCCCATCACTAGAAAAATATTTGCTATATTTGATCCAATAACATTCCCTACTGCAATTTCCTTGTGGCCCATTCGAGCTGCCGATACAGTACCTGCTAATTCAGGTAAACTTGTACCAACAGCAACCACACTTAATCCAATTACAATTTCTGAAATACCTATTGATGTTGCAATATTTACTGCAGAATCCACCGTTAATTGTGCACCCAATAAAAGCGCAAACAAACCACCTATGAGCAAAAGATATGATGTGTTTTCTGTCTTATCAGCTTCTAACTTATTATTACTTGATTTCTTATAAAGCCAAAAAATATATACTAAATAAAGTACAAAGAAAAGCATACCCTCTGCCTGAGAAATTACCTTGTCTTGAGAGAATAAAAAAAGCAAAATAACTGCTAGTAGCATAACATAACTATCATTATTTGCATCATCATCTGGAACTATGTTTGTATTTAGAACATAATAAAATATAAATGTTGAAACAGCCAATACTAAACCAATATTAGAAATGTTGGAACCTACAATATTACCTAAAGCTAAATCATTATATCCCTGAAATGAAGAGATTATTGAAACCAGCAATTCTGGTAGACTAGTACCAAAAGCAACTATAGTTACTCCAACAACATGAGGTGAGATACCCTTTTCTTCGGCCAAAGATGCTGAGTTATCAATGAAATAATCTGCACCTTTTGTTAATAAGGCAAATCCTAAAAGGAGTAAGATTAAATCCAATACTAAACTCATCTGATAGTCTCCATATTAGTTATCCTTTTTTGTATCAAATCGGGTTTAGCAATATCATGTCTTGTAAACAAATTATTACCTGATATATGCTCCAAACCTTTTTCGCATTTTTCTTCAGCTTCAGATATTGACTTACCACTAGAAACTACTGCTGCTGCTCGGGAACTTGTAGTGGATATAATTCCATTTTCATCCATATTTACTGCCGCATAGTATAAATTTGAATGCTGTCTATATAATTCATCCACTTCTAAAGTGGCATCTACACTAGGATTACTACCATAACCCTTAGGAACAATATATTTGCAGACAGATGCTTCATTACGAAATATGACCGATTGCAAAGTACCTTCAACCATATTACTACAGACAGATGCAAAATCCGAATCTAATAATGTCAATAAGTTCATAGCCTCAGGATCTCCAAAACGTGCATTATATTCAATTAATTTAACACCATTATGTGTTACCATGAAACCACCATAAAGTATTCCTTTGTAATTTTTCCCAGTATATTCAAACAAAGCTTTAGCCACTTTTTCATTAATCTCTCTAGCTTCATAAACTTCTTGTTCTTTAAGAAAGGGTAAGGAATGGTTACTATCTGAATAACAACCCATGCCTCCAGTATTAGGGCCAATATCACCTTCGTAGGCTCTCTTATGATCCTGGATGGCAGGCATGTGAGCTAAATTTTGACCATCACAAAAACTCATTAATGAAAATTCTTCTCCAACAAGCTTTTCTTCTATAACGAAAGTGCCTGAATTATTTATTATACTTTTACAATATTTTAGTCCTTCATTAATATCTGCTAAATGTTCACCTGAGACTTTTACACCTTTCCCTCCCATCAAACCATCGAATTTAACTACATAATTACCAGATAAAACATCTATGAAATTTTTAACACCAGTCATACTATTAAATCTCTTATAATTAGGCGACACATCTATGTTGTAATTATTCAGTAAGTCTCTGGTGAAACCCTTACTAGTCTCAATCTGGGCTAACTCCTTCAAAGGACCTACAACCGGAATTCCCTTCTTCCAAAACAAATCTGAAAGACCCAAAGCAAGTGGATCTTCAGGACCAATCACTACACAATTTATCGAATTATTCAAAGCGAAATCAACTATCACGCCCATATTTGTTTTGTATTTATTTATAAAAATATATTTTTTAGATATATGAAGAAGGCCCGGATTCATATTAGTTAAAACTGAAAAGACATTGGCGCCAACAATATCTAATTTTTCAGCTATGATATGCTCTCTAGCCCCACTCCCTATGACAAGAAAGTTCATTAATCCACCAATTGTGAAATCTGCATTAAACTCTTGTAATTAACATTCAAAGGAGCTATTTTTTCTGCAGCACCTTCTCCTCTATCAACAACAACCATCACCATAGTTACTTCAACGCCCTCATCAACTAGTGCCTTAATAGATTCAATATTTGAACCCCCTGTAGTTGCAACGTCATCAACTAGAACTGCATTCCCATTATTTGGTCCTTCAATTCTTGAACCGGTCCCGTGTTTTCTATCTGATTTACGTATCATTGAATATGGAATACCTGTCTCTAATGATAGTGCAACAGCTAGAGGTACAGCCCCTAATTCCATACCTGCTATGAAATCTATACCATCTGGCATATTCTTTGCAAATTCCTTCGCTATAAGACTAAGAATCTCAGGATTAGTAGATGCCAATTTCATATCAACATAAAATTTAGATTTTTTGCCAGAGGTTAAAGTAAAATTTCCAAATTTAACAGCCTCACAATCAATTAATTTCTGCTTTAAAATATTTAGAGAGGATGCCATCTGCACAACATATCATGGAATGCCTTAAAAAATTAGTATCCCTACTAATGGAATACTTTGAGTGCTGATGGTTTTACTTCCATTTCTAATGGCGTCGTCCCTATATTCTCACCATCTATGTTAATTGCCGTTGGTTCTTCTGTTTCAATTCGCAATTTTCTGAAATTATAAAATTCGACATTCGGATTCCACACATGGGAACCCTGAGCTTTAAGTTGATTAAAGAGTTTTAGGACCTTAAACCTCCCAATGTGATATATTACGCCTAAATCCATTTTCCCATCATCTATTTGTGCTTTAGGAGCTAAAGAAAGCCTATCACCACCAGTACATGTATTTTGTATCAATAATAAAACAAAATCTGATTCAATTAAATGATTATCAATAAAACATTTAGCTCTTCTAACTTTACCACGAATAATACTCATTAGAGCACCAATGTCATATCTTAAAGGACCTAAAAATCTCATTTTTTCAGCCAATATATTTGAATCGACGCCCAATCCCCATCCAACTAAATTATGCGAATATCTTACAACCCTATCTTCACCTATACTAAATTGAGTTTTAGCGATATCCATTTGTCTAACACGACCATTCGTTATTTTTTGAATAGCAGTCATATAATCAAAAATACCCATATCATTTGCCTGGCTATTACCAGTACCTGCAGGGACTAAGGCCAAGGGTATTTTTTCGTTTAAATTATCTTTTCTATCCATAAAACCAGAGATAACTTCACAAAACGTCCCGTCACCTCCAACTGTTACTAAAGTATCTCCATTAGACAGTTCTAATTCCCTAACTATAGAAATCGCATGTTCTGGTTCTCTTGTAGTGTGTAATTGCACTTTGATATTATCATTTGATAATTCTTCTTTAACAAAATTCGCTGCAACCTCTCCCTTTTTTTTTCCAGAATAGGGATTAACTATTACATGTGCTCGTTTAACTTTATAATTCTCCTTAAATTGTAAGTTAGAAAAATGTGATACCTTCTCCGGGGGTGGGAGGTATTTCCTACCAAAAAAACCTTTAACAGGTTCAGGTTCTTCAAACACTATTTTTTCGGGAGCAGGCACAAAGATTGTATTGAATGAAGCTTTATAAGCTACGGCCTGTCGAAGGAACAACGGGAATGTGGCGAAAGCTGAACCCTAGAAGTGAGGAATCGCGATGAGTAAATCATTATACAACTACGTCAGAGACCAATGGAAGGCTCCATCTGGTGAACTAAAACTATTACAAAAATCTAGATTGGTACAATATCGTAGAGAAGATGCTACAACCAAAATAGAGAGGCCGACAAGAATAGATCGTGCAAGAGCTTTAGGCTACCGTGCAAAACAAGGCTACATTATGGTTAGAACAAGAATCAGGAGAGGAGGTATGCGAAAGCATGCAATTACTTCTGGAAGAAGAGCAAAACGTGCGGGTATTTCTAAAATAACAATGGGTAAAAATTTGAAGATGATTGCAGAAGAAAGAACCTCGAAGAAATATCCTAATTTAGAAATCTTAAATTCCTATTGGGCTGCAGAAGACGGACGATACAAATGGTATGAAGTAATAATGGTAGATCCACATCATCCCGTAATTATGGCAGATTCTAAAATCAATTGGATTTGCAATAGAGCACAGAAAGGTCGTGTTCACAGAGGACTTACTTCTGCAGGTAAGAAGTCAAGAGGATTGAGAAATAAGGGTAAAGGCGCTGAAAAGGTTAGACCAAGCCGCCGCAAGCACATGGTGAGATCTAAACAGAGCCGAACTCCACATCCACCAAGAAAAACTTAGTGAGTTGATAAAATAACATACGACCGAAAGAATCCATTCATGGGAACTGTTGTTGACGCCTACTGTATTTCAGAGGGGTCACACAAAGAAACGAATCACTATGTTATTTCAATCAAAGGGAGTGGGATTAGGTATAAACCAGGCGATTCCTTGGGATTCTACCCTACAAATAACGGAGATCTAGTAAAAGATACCATAAGAAAAATAGGGGCAAAAAAGAACTCTATTATTGAAACTAAAGATACTGGTGAGATTGCTTTAGAAGATGCGCTCCTAAGCCGTTTTACAATTCACAGGGCTGGTAAAAAATTCCTAAGTGCTGTTGCTAACAAAATGCCTAAAGGCAAAGATAAAGACGAACTCAATACAATACTTGAAGACAGGGAGAAAACAGATAAATATCTTTTCACAAGAGATTGTATTGATATTTTGAATGAATGTCCGGTTCACTTTGAACCACAAGAATTTATTGATACGCTATCTCCCATAACACCTAGATTATATTCAATAAGTTCATCACCTAAAACACATCCTGGTGAAGTACACCTAACAATTGCTATAGTAAAATATAATAATTTTGATAGAGATAGATTTGGATTAGCGACAGGGCATCTAGCTAATAGTATAGAGGTGAACAAAACTAAGATTCCAGTATACATTCAACCAACTAGAGAATTCATTTTGCCAAAAGACAAATCTAAAGATATTATAATGGTTGGACCTGGGACGGGTATTGCACCATTTAGAGCATTTATAGAGCATAGAAAGGAAACTCATGCATCAGGTAAAAACTGGCTTTTCTTTGGGGAAGTAAACCAAGAATCAACATTTTTTTATAATGATGAATGGGCCGAATACATGAAACATGGTAATTTGGACAAATTAACAACGGCATTTTCTAGAGACCAAGAACAAAAGATATATGTTCAACACAGATTACTTAGCAACGGAAAAGAAATATGGAAATGGTTAGAGAATGGTGCCTATTTCTATGTCTGTGGTGATAAGGAATATATGGCTAAAGACGTCCATTCAGCCTTAATAGAAATTGCTCAAAAAGAAGGCAAAATGAAGAAAGTCGAGGCTGAAAAATTCGTTAATCAAACCTTAATGAAAGATGAACATAGATATCTCAGAGACGTTTACTGATTTTTCTTTCCCTCTTATCTGAAAAAGCGCGTCAATATATTCAAGTGTTATAGACAACATCATAATCTAACTAATCTTTCTTACGGCCAGATTCTATAACTTCACCAGTCTGTGAATCATATGTTTTACCAGTTACAGGATCATATCTGAAACCTGATTGTTTACTAGGAACATTTGATTCAGGACCTTGTTCGGGATAATTATCAAAGTAATCACCACCATCACCAAGACGACTATAGGCAAATAATCCTAAACCTGCCACAGACAATGCGATTAAAGGGGCCCAAACAAGCGGATTATTAATCAAAGAACTTTCTTCTTCTTCTTCAGGAAGTTCCACAATAACTTCCTCTTCAACAAGAACATTAACTTCTGCTGATGCTCTATTATCTAATTCATTAAACTCATCAATGATATTATCTGGATCAATAATTGCCTCAAGATAATAATCACCAGGTGCCGTTGGTTTCCAATAAAATACTCTTATTTCTTCACCATTAACCCTACCCAATGGCTTAGTTTGATAAATTTCGACTAATTCACCATCTATGAAAAGAGAAATTTCAGCCCCAATACATTCATCAGATGCATTCTCAAAGTATATACCTAATGGACACTCACAACATATTTCTGGGCCAAAATTTAAGGCACTTACTGTAATTTCCAGTGTTTGATTAAGATAAATTTGTGTTGGAATATACAACATTTCAACCGAAAGTTGGAAATTACGAGGTTTAACCTGAATACTCAGATTAATAGTATTATCTGTGAGATTCTTATCTTCAAAATCACTATTTGTTATTTCAGCGACGATTGTAATATTGTGTAAACCTGCTAAAGTAGTAGTTTTCCAATAGACTGTCACAAATCTTGTTTCTTCATAGGCTAGATTAATTTGAGGTACACTATAAATTCCATTCCCTTCAAAATCATAGGTTTGTACTTCAGGTGATGTAGAATTGTCTAAGTACACTAATATCCTAAATGAAGGAATCTTAGCTAAGTTATTCCGAACCTGAACCACCATTTCCACATTTTCACCCCTAAAAATAGCATCTACTGAATCGACCCTGACTAAACTTAAATCATATTCTGGGGCTGCAACATTAATAAGTCTGGACTTAACATTATTAGAATCATCTAACTCATCTATTTGTTTAGATGGATCTGCGTGACCTGCAATACTAGGTTGCTGCTGATCCCACACATATTCACCAGTAATATTATAGAATTCACCTTCACCAAGATTTAAATTCCAACTATCTATAATTTCCCCTTCAATTCTCAGTTCGATGGGACAATTGAAAATTTCTGAAGAACCCTTATTGAAAAGAGTAATAATTATGTCTGAAGGCATCCCCCTCACTGCTTGATCAATAACAAAAATATCATAAACATTTATATCTGGTTTCGATTCTAAAACAATTAACTGAAAAGTGAAATTATTGTCCCATTCATTCCATTCACTAATATCATCTAATGGATCTATTCGAACAGATATTGTATGATTTCCTATGATATCAGTACCTGTAGTGCCGTCCCATGTAATTGAAGCAGGTTCTGTACCTGACACTATTTCTTCACCCCTTCTTGTAGCATTACTTATGCTAGATATCATTGCGTACCCTATCAAGGCTTCCGTTTCACCCTCGGGAGTATCATAAAAACCTACACGAACATTTTCTGCACTCATTACATAATCATCATTTAAGATATGGACTGTTAATTCTACTGAATGCTTATCAAAAACAGATTCAAGCCAATAGTCATCTGGTGTAATTGTAATGCTACGTGTTTCATCAAGAGTAAGTTCAGGTGTATGAGCTCTAACATCTATTGTAGCTATAGCAGTGTTATCATCTTCTACAAATTCATCAATAGCCTCATTTGAATCTAAAACAATTGTAATTGTAAACACGCCTACACCGTCAGGCTGCCAGGTAATATTGTATTGACCTGTTTCACCCTGAGCTATAATAGTTCTAACTTGGGCTGATTCGATTATGCTGGTTTCACCATCCAATGTTTGACTAAATTCAATATAGAAGTTTGTACAATCATCGCGTCCACTATTCTCAAACATTAATAAAATATCAACCGAATCCCCTTCTGCAGGGGCGGCAGGTGTGAACACGATATTTGTCTCAGAAAGCTGAGGTCTTAGATTTGCTAGTGGTTGCTCATATATAGTAAAAGCATGAACTATTTTGTTATTATCCTCGTCAGTCTCTAATATATCATCGTCATAATCTGCAGATATAGTAATTACACGATCTCCAGTACCACCACAAATATCCGGGCCACAACTAATGTCAATAACGGCTACTCTCTCATTGCTAATGACACTTTCAGTAGTTTCAAAAATTGCAAAACATTCATCACCAGAATCGCATTCAGAAGTACTGTTCCACACAATAATTTTTACATCAGTAGCAGGTTCAGAACCATGATTTACCACCTCAAAATATATTTCTAAATTCTCACCATTAACAGGATAATCAGGCGTAAATGTAAAATTTATTGGTTCTAAATCTATGTCTAAAGCTTCAGCTTCAGTTGTAAAAAACAGCATAACCAAAACAGCTCCAAAAATGGTTGCAATGGCTGTCGTTAACCTTTTCATTGTTATTACCCTATAGTTTTGTTATATAAAAGGATGCCAAAAAAGTTTGGAAAAGTAAACAGAGAGTTTATAATGGGGACTTTTTGGCAAACACATGGACCCAGTAAGTGTGCTTGACTACAGGTACGGGACAGAAGAAATGCGAACTGTGTTTCGTGCCAATTCATATTTGCAGGCATTATTAGAGGTTGAAGCTACACTATCTGAAGTACAAGAACAAAAAAATATAATTCCCAAAGGAACTTCTAAAAAAATACGTAAAGGTATTGATTCAGTAAAGCGGGAAAGGGTAGAAGAAATAGAATCAGAAATTAACCATGATGTTATGGCTGTTGTTAAAGCCCTAGAAGAACAATCTGGGGATGCTGGCAAATGGATTCATTTTGGTGCTACAAGTTACGACATTGTAGATACTGCAAGAGCTTTACAGCACAAAAGTGCAATATCTTTACTTGAGATAGCAATAAATAAATTGATAAAATCATTATCAATTTTAGCTAAAAAACACAAGAAAACAGTAATGTTAGGAAGAACCCATGGCCAATGGGCCACTCCAATTACTTTCGGCCTTAAAATAGCTGTTTTTACTGCTGAACTTAAAAGGCATAAAGATAGATTAGCTGAAATAAAACCAAGAATATTAACAGGTAAATTTTTGGGAGCTGTAGGCTCTGGAGCTGCAATGGCACCTCATACTTTAGAAGTGCAAACAGATATTTGCAAAAAACTAGAACTCAATGAACCTTTGGCAACAACCCAAATTCTAGGCAGAGATAGAATAGCTGAAGTTATTGCTTGGGGATCTAACCTAGCTGCAAGTTTAGAAAAATTTACTGCAGAAGTACGAAACCTCCAAAGAAGTGATATTGGAGAAGTTGCTGAAGCATTTGACCGAGAAAAACAAGTTGGTTCTTCCACTATGGCTCAAAAGAAAAATCCAATTACATCTGAAAATATAGGAGGTCTAGCACGAGTAGTCAGATCTATGCTTTACACCTCTTATGAAAATAATTTGCAATGGCATGAAAGAGATTTAGCTAATTCGAGTGCTGAACGTATAATTTTACCTCAATTCTATATATTGCTAGAATATATTATAATTAAATCCAATAATGTTTTCTCTAATTTATATGTGAATGAAAAAAGAATGAAATTAAATTTAGATAATGCAGGAGGATTACCTATGGCTGAAGCATTTGTAATAGCACTAGGTAAAACTGAATTAGGTAGACAAGAAGCACATGAATTAGTAAGAACAATAACTATGGATGCTGAGGAAAAAGGTACTTCATTTGCTAATGCTATTAAGAATAATAAAGAAGTAAAAAAATACTTGGATTCTAATGAAATAAAACATTGCTTAGAACCACAAAATTACACCGGACATTCTGAAGAAATAATTGACAAAGTTTTGGAATCTCTATAATGAAAGGGTTTGTCATAAAGTGTTCATCAAGGAAAAATTTAAAGCAGATAGGGGACAAAATAATACTAAATTTAATAGAAAAAGATCTAGAAGCAAAATACAGAGTTCTAGGTAACTACATTTTTTTAGAAACTAAGGGAAGTATAGATGGGGAAGATATCGTTAAAGAAGAAATTCACTCTGGGAAAATAAGTACTTCTAAAAAAGAAGATATATTTAAAGTAATAAAGGAATTGATAAGTATTTTAGATGAGCCAAGGAGCTTTGCCATTAAGGTTAATCGAAATGGCGAACACAAATACACATCCACTGAACTTGCGAAAGAAGTGGCTGGTGCTCCATTCGAAAAATGGCCTAAAATCAAAGTTAATCTAGATAATCCAGACTTAGAAATTAATGTTCAAATTATTAATAATCGGAGTATAATATACCTAAGAGATTGATGAATATTACAATTGTTGGAGCTGGCGCATTGGGTAATATGCTTGCTACAAAATTTTCTGAAAATAATCAAGTAAAATTAGTAGTAAAACCAGAACATGCAAAAACAATAAAGACAAAAGGTATACTTTTCAAAGAAATTAATGGCAAGATTCTAAATCCCAAACTTGAAATTACAACAGATATTGAAGAAAATGATTGGATAATTTTATGTGTAAAAAGTTATGATATACCAGAGATAATCGAGAAAGTAAAGGACATGAAGTCACCAATATTATGTTGTCAGAATGGTTTACAAACTTTACACTTATTGATAAAAGAAATAGAAACTAAAAGACTCTCCTACCTTGTTACAGGACATGGAATATCAAAAATTAAACCAGGTATATCTGAACACAAAGGAAGAGGTTTCACTTACATAGGTGAATTGTCAGAGACTAAATCTGAAAGAATCAAAAAGATATCAAATGAATTGAAAAGTGGTGGAATCGAATGTGATATTGTCAGTAATATACAAGAATATGTATGGTTAAAAACAATAATCAATAGTGCAATAAATCCAATAGCCTCTCTTGCAGAAGTAAAAAATGGGAAATTAAGAAATCCAGAATTAAATGAGAAAGTAAAAGAAATATGCGAAGAAAGTGAACTTATCGCAAAGGAGAAAGGAATAAGGCTTCCTTTGAATCCTTGGGAAGAAATTAATTCGATAATTGAAAAGACTGCTGAGAACAAATGTAGTATGTTACAAGATTTGGAAAATAATCAAAAAACTGAAATTGATGCTATTAATGGGGAATTAATTAGAATAGCGAAAGAATTATCTATAAATCCAATACAGAATCAACAGGTTTTTTCTGAAATAGAAAAATTATCAAAATATTAATCTATTCCCAAAGCCTTATTGGTCTTAATGATTGATTTCATGTTGTCAGACTCTAAATTGAACATAGCTCTAATTGCATCAATATTCTCAGGTATGACATCTGATTCCTGATGTATTGCTTGGTAATAGTATAATTTTTTACCAAATGCGTGAACACCATCTCTCCAAACAGCTATTTGGTTAAGATCACCCCTTGTGTACAATGCATCACGTGCCAATTCCATTATCTCTGCAGTACCTGGTAAATTTCGTATTTTAGTTCCCTCTTTGTGCAAGAACCCCTCCAGCAAGTTTACTCGGGGTGTAGAGTCCCACATAGATAATATCTCATCAACATTGGGCTCATTATCCAATTCTGCAATAATACAATGAACATGCATAATAGTTGTAGGAACTTTCACAGCCATTGTTTGGATGTTAATTCCTTCAATAACTGTCTGAACATCAGGGCCATGATGACTAGGTACGGTTAGTACAGGTTCTATAGAATTAATTGGTCCCCTATCACTATCTTTAGGATCACCACTTCTTCTCACCATTACGGCTTGAACATTATCTATTCCATACTTATTAAGAAGAGGGTAAAGAGTTCTTGCAAGTCCAGTAGTATTACAAGAAACAACTCTAACAAAATCTTCATTAATTGAAGATGAATAATTAGTTAAAGCATTGAAACTTACTCCAATAGGTGCGTGCTTTTCTCCACCTTGCCATATCGCCTTTGTACCTGCTTTGCGGTACATTTCCATATTATTTACACCTAATTTACCAGGTGTACAATCAATTACAACATCAGAGATTTTTACTAAATCTTCTGTAACTCCCGAAATTTTTACACCCTTTTCTTCAAAGAAAGGAATCTTAGCCTTTGTAGAAGCAAAAACAGGAAAACCTGCATCTAAAGCTCCTCTTAATTCATAAGTTGGTTTAGTTTTAACAATACCAACTATCTCCATATCATTTTGAAGGGTAACAGATTCAGCAACACGCTTTCCGATTGTGCCGTAGCCGTTGATTCCTACCTTAATCATATTTCTTTATTTAATAGTGCTATTTAACTAACTTTCGTCCTTATCAGACATCTTTTTCCTAAGTTGTTCTATGGATACTGATATCTTCTCTTCAGGAATTGAATCTGTTGGTTTTTCAAACTCTTCTACATCTTCAACTTCAGAATCTAAATCATCTACAACTCCTATATCAGAAGGTGCATCAGATACTTCGATTTCAGACATGTCTGACTCTTCAACATCAGAAATATTCTTAGATATGGCATAATCCCCATCGCCTCCTTGACCTTCAGGAACTATACCCCCTTCAATATCGGCTGCAAGTTGGGCTCGTTTCTCAGAACTAGCTTCATCAGCCACCTCCTCTAAAATCTCTTCTGGTGATAGCTCTTCTTCAGACTCAGGGAATTCATCTTCTTCAGTGTCTATAAGCTCATCTAAATCTAACTCTATTTCTTCATTGTACAAGAATTCTGGCATCTCTGGAGGAACAGCACCTGGTGTTGCTATAGCCTCATAGAACTCAAATGCAGTTCTCTCAACTTCCGAAACAAATTCTTCCAGATTATCTTCACCTATTCTAGAAAAAGTTGATGCCATGCGATCGGCTATAAATGCAAAATAATTTGGAGCGACTTCAAAGGCTTTTTCAGTCCATGTAAAAGGAATCCAAGCCATTACCTGCTTATTGCGAGGATCTACCGTTATTTTCAACTGTGGACCAGGATATATTATACCGCCACATGAGACGTCATAATTATTCATGTATGCTAAAACTTTGTACACATCCTCCTGTTTGGGTGTTTCTGTAAGATTATATTTTGCCTCAAAATAAAAATTAACACCCCTGTAGTTCATAAATATTTCAGGTTTGCCAGAACCTTGTACTGGATTGGTAGAAACTTCTGAGTCCCCAAAGAGAGAACCCATTATTGAATCACTCCAACCCTGCCTTACTTGTTCGGGAGCATCATATCTTAATACAATATCTTTATTCTTTGAACGGAATTCTCTAAGTGACTTTGCATGAGCACTCAAATTAAGACCTGAAGCCATTTCACAAAGAATCCATAGAGCATAAATGTCAGTCATCTTTTGTGTTTGAACTAAAACAGTTTCCTCATAATAGGATTGATAATCTTCTAAAAATTCCTTCCACAATGGAGGTAATTCACGATATGCCCTGTTACGATTCCAAGTTTTAGCCTCAATAATAGCTTCACGATTTATAAAACGCTCTTCTTTCCTAGTGTTCTTAGCTGTAGGAATTAATTCTGCCAATTTTCCATCACCTAATACTTGCTTATGCAATCTACAAGCCATATCAAGTTTATCTAATTGCTCTTTGGCTGACTCATCAAGTGGTTTGTATTCTTTACCATATATCGCAGACCAAGCTTTTTTTTCTCTTTCTCTACGATCCATCTCATCTCTGAAGAAAATAGCTTCGATGAAAACTTCCATATGGAATTTTACCAGTAAAACATTAGTTGGAGTACTCCATTTTCTTTTCCGAATGTCCGTTACATGGGCAGTTGCATATTCAGTACCCTTTTGTGCACGAGCCAATGCTGTTTTCTGCCATCTAACAGCCCCCCTTATCTGTGCTTTCATAGTCTTACGTTCTACTTCGACTTTGTAAGTATATGCTCCTTTTCTAATATCATTTGTAACCTTAAGGAGTTTTCCTGAAAATTCCAAGAGTTGTTCAATATTCAACAATATCTTCTCCTCTTCAATTGATGAAGTAGCTCCAGGATACATGTCTTCAGGAGGTTCATCCGCTCCCGAATTCTTCACTAAATCAGGTATATGTTCATCTCTTAATTCCTTAAAACTTTCATAATCTAACATTTTTGGGGCAATTACTACTTCCAACTTATTTGAAATTGATTTTCCATCTCGATCATGCAATGAAATTGTATTGGTACCTATATAATCAGGAACTACAAACTGCATAGAATGAGTAGTATTAGATCTAACCGAAGGTAAAGAATCAACCTTTGCAGTACCCATACGGATATGAACGCCATCTAATGCTTTGAAAGCATTAACATTAAGCATCACGGACTCGCCTTCAGTTAAATTCTCAGAATGACCCTCAGGCAATTTGAGTTCTATTGTTGCATCTGGTAAACTCATATCAACCGAATACGCTTAAACCTGGTGAATCAACCATCTTCTCCAGAGTGTTGCTGATACCATGGTTTTGTCCAAGAACTTCCTGAGCTTTGAGCATCAGACATTTTAATTCATTCCTTTCAAGACCTTCCAACGCAGGCATAACATTAGATTTAATGACATCTTCTAAGGCCCTATCCAATTCATACTGACCTCGGGAATTAAAGACTGTTAACATAGAATCTATGATAACTGCAGGCCCAATCTTTCTGTATGTTCTAACACCGCGTGCTACCTCATCATCTCTCGATTGAGGTAATTCTTCTTCTTCTAGGAAATTCATAAATTTGTTAAATGCCTTGAACATCGTACCATCTTCATCATAAAAGTCAAACATCTCCTTAGCATACCAGTCCTCATCCTCTTCAGGCCGTTCAGGAGCGATCCCTAATTTGTTGAGTTTATTAAAGACGAAAATAGGCATACGTTTGTACTCATCATCCCTATTTGGAAGACCTATCTCAACGAATGCAAAACGTCTCATCAAAGCATGTCCCACATTGAATAATGTATTTTTATCCTGTGTATTCATCGTCCCTATAATTCTGAATTCCGGAGGCATCATAAATGGTGCACCACCCGTCTCTTTTGCTGTGAGAAGAGCCTGTTTATCTCTGTATTCAAACACTGTAAATAATTTACCGAATGCCTCATCAATATTAGCTCTATTGAACTCATCAATAACAAGATAATGTGGTCTACCATCTTCTTGCATTGTCTTTTCACATTGTTTAGCTGCATCTGCTACGTATCCATCTTTGAAATAGTAACCACCAGAATCATCCGGCGAAATACCACCTATAACTTCAAAATTAGACCATTCAGCATTAGCAGTCACAATAGTGTAATTAGGAATAGGACTTCCATCTTTTCCCTCTTTAACTCCACAAATTTGGCTCAGTAAAAGGTTGGCTAATGCGGTTTTACCCGTACCTGGATCTCCATAAAGCATAATATTCCGACCAGATTTCAAATGTGTTACAGTTTGATTGATTGTGTCCTCTGTAGTTGAGTAAAATTTAGACAATTCCTCATAATCTACTTTATAATCAACTTTCATGGCTTTTCTAATCTTTGGTGATTCAGCTAAATCTTCTTTGAGATCTTTTTCCAAATCATCCAAGTGTGAAAGGTCCACTCCATAATTCTCATCTTCTGTTGGTTTGATATCAATAGTAGCCTCAGGGAACTCGGAAAGCAATCTATCCATTGCGTCCTCTAGAGTGATTTCTTTAGGCGCAGATGGCTCAGATTCAGTTTTTTCATCTTTGGTTTCATCTTCAGGAATAAAAGAAGAATCAAATGGATCTGAAGGTGGATTACTTAATTGCATTTCCATCATACGATCTCTGAATTTGTCAACACCAAATTTCATTCCATACCATATAGCTCCTCCAGAGACCAAAAGGGGAATAATCAACATAGCCCATTCACTATTACTATCAGGCGCTGAAATATCGCTACCAGACATAAGCGCTGGTGCTATCATCGTTGCAAATAAAGTGCCAATTCCTACAACAAATAAACCAAAGTATGCAAATCCTTCCATACTTTCTTCAGATTTTCTCTTACGATAAAATAAAATAATGCCCAAAAAGGTAATAGCCATAAAAAGAATTGTAAGAATCCAATCTCCTTGAACAAAGTAAAAATTAGAACCTCGGTTTTTAACCAGATTAAATAGCAATACCACAAATTGGAAACCTAAACCAAACAGAATAAAAAAGAAATATTTTACCTCCTCGAGATCCTTAAGTCTTACAGTTTGAAGAATATATGCAGCTACACCAATAAGAAGTGCAAGAATACCTAACATCAAAATAAGTAACTCTGCACCTTGAAGATTTATGTAACCAACCTTAGCATCTCCTGAAGCAGCTGCACAAGCAGCATCAAAAGTAATAGATTCTCCACCGCTATTAGTAGCACTAATTGCCTTAGTACAATATGCCCAAGGACCTTGAACCCAATTATGATGCAATGCAGCAAATACTAGGGACCCTGCACCTATAAATGAATAAATTGTACTCAATGGTGCCTCTCCAAGATCTTTACCTGTTACAGAATAAAGAAATACAATATATGATACAATTATGACCACTAGTGCCGCTGAAGCACCCAATGTTGAATAAATAGAATTCAAAGCACCAGGTGGATAATCTGCCGAAATACAAGAAGTTGTATCTCCATCTACACATATCTTATCATCATTAATACTCGAATAGCCTCCACCTACGTAAATATAGACGATAGCCATGACAAGAATACAAGGAATTATTACAGCCATAATATTACTATCACTGATTCTGCGAGACTGAATAAATACACACAATGCTAACAAAGACAAAAGAGCTAAAACAGTTTGGAATTGATGAGCATCTACAGTAAACCCAGTCACATCAAAATTATCCCCACCATTTCCTAAAGTAACGGGGCAGCCATCAGGATCATTCTTAACAGCTGGGTTATACCAGCCAGGGCAATTAAGTGGATTATCATCACTCGTAAATTCTTCATCAGTTATTTTCTCAATATTTAATCCCTCTGCGACATCACAATCATCCCCTGTTTCTAATGAATCGCCTATTTTACATTCATCAGGTGGATGTAAATCCCCTGTAGTATAATACATAATTAGACCTAATAACGCAACAGCAAGTAAAAATTGGAAAGCAGGTAAATAGAAACTAGGTTTAGATGTTACCAAAGGTGGAGGGGAAGTCGATTTTGGTTCACCTCCTGATTTAGATACAGGAGTATCAACCTTTGAAGGACCCACGTCCTTAGCACCAGCCAGATTAACGCCACAAATATTACAGAAGGGTGCATTATCCTCAACACCTACAGCACAGACTGGGCACTTTTTCATTAGCACACAGTTAAGACTATTGGTTAAAAGCTTTTTATTGTGGCAAACGTTCTTAATAACCTTTTCAATACGAAAACAATGCCTGATACTTTAATGACTTTGAGAGATTTAAGAGTGCAAACTCTCAAAGAAAGAAGAGAAGGGAGATTAACTAAACTATCTGATAACTTTTACATTAAACTAAAACAATTAGAAGCTAACATCAGACGATTCATTGAAGAATCAAAAGAGAACTCCCAAAAATTAGGTAAAGCAAACGCAGATATAAGAAAATTTTCAGACATGAAACTTGAACTGCATAAACATAGGGAAAGGAAACTTACGGATTTAGCTCGCGAGAGAATAAATGGCCAAGATTCAAATACAGAAAATGTTCACCAAAACGAGGCTGAATATCTGACTTCATTATGTGATGTTATCGAAGCACACCGTAAGAAAACACTATTGAGTGAAGTAGTTGCAGAGTACGTAGAAGCAGAAATAACTAAAAAAACTGGGGAAAAACTGGAAAAAGAAATAGAACCTGAAAAAGAAAAAACGATAGAGATTCTTGACGAGTACATTGAAGTTGAAGTACTTGAAGATCTTCCCACATTTACAGGAATGGATGCCAAAAACTATACTTTGAAAAATAATAACAAAGAAATAATCCCCATATATAATGCTAAAATATTAAGTGATGCAGGAAAAGTAAAAATATTGACTGAGGTGAAGGCCTGACCTACGAAATCAATGAACAGGGCATATTAATTACTGACAAAAGATTGGCTGCACAAATATATAATAAAGGGAAAACGGGCACTACGCAAGAAAAAGGATATCTATTGTTGAGACCTGAAGAAGCTATATATTGTGATTACAGAAAGGATTTTGAATTAACAGCAATAGAAAGAGAAAAATTTAATACTCAAGATTACATAGTATACAAAGATCTTAAGGAAAGAGGCCTAATAGTAAAAGTAGATGAGGAAGGTTTAAGATTATTCGATAGAAAAACCTCGACAAAAGGTCAATCATCTGCTATAGTCATATCTAAAAATTACAAGGAGGAAATAGATTTTAGTGATATTTTCAGTGAATTAGATAGAGGTCTTGATAGAAGGGTGCAGATTGGCATTATCGATTCCGAAAAAGATGTTGTATATTATGTTACAAAAAGCATGGACTGGCCTGAAACAAAAAGAAAAGAAGGAAATGAAAATATAATAAATGATCCTGAAATCAATGAACTTACTGAGAAAGGATACCAAGTTAATTCCGGACTAAAATTTGGTACACATTATAGAGTCTATAATTATGAATCTAAACATGCTCCATGGTTAATCCACATTGTAAAAGAAGGAATGACCTGGTTAGACATAGCCAGAATGGTTAGAGTAGGTCATGGAGTTAATAAGACAATTATTTTATCATACAAACAAAGATGGTTAAGTATTGAATGGATTAAACCTTGATAATTGGACTATATATCGATGATTTTGCACTCCTAAACAAAGTTACAAGGAAAATAAAGGATGAAAAAATAAAATTAAAACACGTTAACAATCCAATAAAAGATAAAGATATAGAAGTTTTAATATCTAAAAAAAGAATAAAAGGTTGTAAAATACCCCAGATACAACCAGATAATTTAGATATATTAGAATTAAGAATAAGATGTGAAATTTATGGTTGTTCAGAACTCACAATAGGTATTGATCCTGGAGGGATTAACGGATTGTCTGCAATTGGCTCTGAAAGAATACTTTTTGTTGATAGTTACAAAAATGTTGAAGATATGGCTGAAATTATAAAATCTATGAATTTAGAAATAGGAATAAAAGCAATTAAAATTGGTTCGGGATCCCCACCAGAAAGAGCAAGAATAGTTGATTCACTGAAAGAATTCTCGAGTAGAATCCAATTAGTAAATGAAGAAAATAGTGGAAGTGGAAGTCATACTGAGGCTGCGACGAGAATCGCTCTTAGAAAAGGAATCCTTGAGCCTAAAGAGAATTATGTTCCCAAAGATGGAGAAATTATTTGGATTCAACAAGAATCGAGAAGATTATCAAAAGGGTTAGTTACTATCAACAAAGAACTTGCGTATGAAATCCTCATTGGACGAATTTCCATGGAGGATGCAATAAACAAATATACTGAAAGATTAAATATGCATGATATTAGGCAGCATTGAACAAACTTATATAGACAAATAACAAGGACAAAAAAGATGGCACTATTAGAGGTTCAAGAATTAAAGAGAGGTTTTGGATCTAAAACCTTCAATACAAGACTTGAAGTCCTTAAGGGAGTCAATCTGGAAATAAAACAAGGTGAATTAGTTGCCTTGATGGGGCCGTCCGGTTGTGGAAAATCTACCTTATTGAATATAATTGGAGGTTTATTAAGAGGCGATTCAGGAGAAATAACGATTAATTCTGGAAATAATAATTACAATTATGGAACAAAAAATCCAAATAGAGTAGTAAATGTAAGACGAGAGGGGGTAGGGTGGATTTTTCAGGATTTCCACCTGCTAGAACAACTAACTGCTCATGATAATGTAGCATTAGCACTTGAAATAAAGGGAATGAAAAAAGAGGATGCTGATGAAAAAGCTAGAGATGCATTAATCAAAGTAGGATTAGAAGATAGAATGGATTTCATAGCAGGACAACTTTCTGGAGGACAACAACAAAGGGTTGCAGTAGCACGTGCAATTGCAGGTTCAAGACCATTATTGCTTGCAGATGAACCTACTGGAAATCTTGATGTAAAGAGTGGAGAAGATATCTTAGTACTTTTCAAAGAACTTTGTAGTGATCCAGTGAATCCTATCTCAATACTCATGGTTACACACGACCCTATGCTAGCAACTAAAGCTGATAGAATGTTGTTGATGAGGGATGGAATAACTGCTGCATCTAATATCAAGGATGCATGGGGTGTTACTGAATGAAATGGTTCAACAATTTCTATAATTGGATACTTAATTTACCGACCACAACCCCTATGGTTCTAAAAAGAACATGGAGAGGAAGAGAAAGGGCTATTGCGGTTATTGCTGGAGTGTTCTTAGCAGCTTTAGTAATAACTACTGTATTTGCTTATGGAAGTGGACTATCTAAGGCCGCCCTCAAAGATGGAATTGATGATTTACTATTTGATGGGAAAATCGATTTCCGCCAGGATCCAGGAGAAGATGTTTTAGGTAGAACAAACGATTCAGCAGTTTGGGAATCCGTTTGCGGTGAATTAGTTCAAAAAGAAGAATTTGAAGACTGTGGTCTTGTATTTGGAAGGCAAGGAATACGCGTAGATAATCCTTTTTTTGATAGTGGATTTATAACTCCCCAACCTCTTAATGTAGAAGAAGTAAAGGGTAGTGGAAATTGGGCTAACGTCAGCTTAGATTATCCAGAAGCACTAGAATCAGGACCACCTATCAATGATGAGAGAATAATTCGATTTTATGGCGATGGAATTTGGGATGGTGAATTGGGTGAAAGACATTCAAAGGATGTAATATACGGTGAATGGCCTATATCTGGTGAGGAAGCAACCAACAAAAGAGCTGTAATTCTACCTTCTAAATTAGCTAGCCAAGCTGGTGTAGAAATAAATGAAACTATAGAAAAAATAACCTTTTCATATGTTACAGATGTAAAAATGTTTTCTGAAGAAATGCCAGGATGTGACGTTTCAAATATTGAATATGGTCCCGTAGACAATGGCCACAAATATTGTAGACAAGAAATGATTGTTACAAACCTAACGATAGTCGCAATTTATCAAGAAAAAGGCGCAGGAAATCCTACTATTTTATTTGACCCCATAATAGTACCTGCTGCACTTTTGAATAATAGCCAGAAAACAACCTTAATGGATTACGATCATGGTTACCTTGGTTTTGCTCTTGACAGGGACAAACTACCCTCTCAGACGGCTGATTTAGCTGTAGATTACCTAGATAATCTCTATAAAGATGTTACAGAAAAAAGAATTACTGTACTATATGCAGCAAATGGATCAACAGAACTGACAAAAGAAAACCTAACCTCTGAACACAGATTAGGTGTCCTACTTGGGTCTCAAAGTGAAATGGAATGTAAAAACAATATAATTAAGGCTCAATGTTTTGTTACTAATACAACAAATCTAAAAAAATTCAAAGACGATAACGAAAATCCACTCGATTATTTTGTTATGCAATCAAAATACTTAGGATCTCAAGCTGAAATAAATGGAACTATTGTAGATTCATGGGGGGGATATGCAGACGGCCAAGTTGAATTGATTTACACTGATTTGATTTCTGGAACCATAGGTTTCCTAAATATTTTCCTAGGTCTTGTGGGAATATTCAATTATATTCTAGCAATTCCTATTGTGGTATTGTCTTTCTCTGTATTGATATATGGATTAGCATTATCATTAGAGCAAAGAAAAAGAGAAATAGCAATACATCGTGTTATTGGAGGAACTCAAGAAGGCTTACGGAAGATGCTTACTTCTGAAGTTATTATTGTTAGTACCGTGGCATTTATTGGTGGTTACATACTATCAATAGGGATTGTTCCAGACTTGCTTTCCGCAGTAGGATTCATGAATTTTGAAAGGAATGAAGAGTTGTCTGAGTATCGTTGGAACCATTTAGGGATGGGGGCATTAATATTCACAATCATAACAACGATAGGGGTAGCATGGTATTATGGAAGAACCAAGGCTCAAGAATTCCTTTCTATAGAAATTGAGGAGGGTGTCAAAAAGATTAAAGAAAAAGTAAAACCACGATTCTGGATTCCTCTAATATGTTTCAGTATAGGTATATTCACGGCAATAGAAATCTGGATTGAGGATAGTAAAGGGTTTGGGCCCATTGGAGAAGAGGGTTTAGTTACTAATTTTATTACTAGCGGTCTTCTCAAAATCTTTGCACCCTTCTTATTGTGGATTGGAGGTGCTATTATACTTGGTAGAATTGGGGCAAAAGGACCCGAGATTTTAGTAAGTGTATTCGGTAAAACCGCACTTTTATCAGACATTAAAAGAGGTTTAACAAATTCAACATCAAGTGAAACTGTAAACCGATTAGCTGTAATTATGCTGCTTACCTTATCAATCGTAACACTAGCAGCAATACAAGGCTATACCGGAACTGATGTTGATGAAAGAACGGCCTCTGCAGATATTGGAGCAGATTTGCAAGTACAATTTGTGGATCCTGTTTCTAAAGAGCAGGCTGAAGCTGCAGTAAAAAATGCAATAGATAGAACTAATAATGATGAAATAAATGAAATTAAATCTAGTGCCTCGGTGGGAACTATTTACCCTACTGTAAAAGGCAATTCTGGGATTGTTACAACATATATTGTCTTTGACAATACTGAAAATACACTTATCTGGGACAAACAAGCAGTTCCAAATAGGAATATAGATGGT
Organism: uncultured archaeon; assembly: GCA_964578995.1. GTDB lineage: Archaea > Thermoplasmatota > Poseidoniia > MGIII > CG-Epi1 > CG-Epi1. The sequence goes on along the minus strand of CAZOEZ010000007.1, from coordinate 13,526 downwards.
ACGATAAATGAATTATCAAATGATAAATTTACTGCAGGAGAAGGTGCTGTAAGCTTACTAGATTTACCTGATAATGATGATTTAGAATCCGATGAATCAGGATTTGAATACAAAATTACCTTAGAATACCCTGAGTACAAATTTAGATTAAATGACACAGGTTCACTAGAAATTGACTTTGCAAACAGTACATTTAGAGAAACACAAATCACCTATCTGGGAGAACATAAATGGATTCCAGGGATATCCTCAACGGATACAAATAATGCCATAATTATAGGTGAAAGTTCCTACAGGAAACTAGTTGGGGCTGAAAGAGCTGATGCCTATGTATCAAGCATATGGTTCTTCGAATTATGTGAACAGGATGATGAAGATTGCAAGAAGGCCCTAAGTAAGATTGCCGTGGAAACTGGCAATAATGAAATCGTATTTAGCTCACGTGATTGGGCTTCTTCCCATGAGGATGTTGAAACAAATGGGGGATTAATATTTGGTACACAGGGCCTCCTAAGTTTACAATTCATGATTTCCTCGGTTGCCGTCGTTGCATCTGCTTTCGTATTCCTCTCTCTTGTTTTAGATCAGAGAAGCAAGGAATTAGCTATCCTTCAAGCTATAGGTGCAAGCCCTAATCAAATTAGAAAATTAGTTCTTTTTGAAATATTATCTATAATTGTTGTTAGTATGACGCTTGGTGTCTTGTTAGGCATTGGAGTCGCACAAACTTTCAACGGATTCTTCTTTGTATTTGGATTTATTTTCCAAATATTCCTTGGAAATGCAACGCCAATAGATCGGGAATTAGTATGGCCATGGGCTGAAATCATAATTGTTAATATTTCAGTTCTTATTGCGGTAGTAATTGCACTAGTCTTAACTACAAGAAAAGTATTGAATGCAAATTTAGCAATGATACTAAAGGGTGAATAATGACTAAAGACACACTTTTCGAACACACTGTAGGACAAGGAAAAAGTAGTGAAATTGATGAAATCCTGAATGCAATGGGATTATATCATGTATATGAATCTCAAGCTTTAGAAGGAAATGTCGTAGCTCTAAGAGGACTCCATGTTAGTGTAAAAAGGGGGGAAGCTGTCGCTGTCGTAGGACCCTCAGGTTCGGGAAAATCTACTCTTCTAAAGTGCCTTGGAGGGTTGATGAAACCCTCAGCAGGTGGTGTCATATTGAATGGTAAAGCAATTACGAGAATGAAAGGGGCTGAACTTGTTAAAATGCGTCAGGATACTGTTTCTTTTATTTTCCAAGAAGCTAATCTATTACCTGACCTTAATGCATTAAACAATGTTGCACAACCATTAATTCATCAAGGTGAAATGGTGACCGTTGCACAAGAAAAAGCCAGAGAACTATTGGAATTTTTGAAAATGGATGATAGGGCCAATGGAATGCCCGAGGAATTGTCCGGAGGTGAACAACAGAGAGTAGCAATTGCAAGAGCCTTAATTACAAATCCAAAGCTGATTTTAGCAGACGAACCAACTGGAGCTTTAGATCCAACAACTAGTAGAGAAGTTCTTGATTTATTCAGGGAATTGCACAAAGAAAAAGATGTTGCATTCTTAATTGTCACACACAGTAGAGAAGTAGCAGCTTTTGCAGATAGATCTCTAGAACTGAGAGATGGAAGATTTGTAGCACAACACAGTAATAATGTTGATATTTCAGATTTAAATGTGAGCAGAGAAATTATAATTGATGATACTGGAACTATAACTTTACCCTCTGATTTGCTTGCACAGATTGGAGGAGCTGGTAGATTTGAAATACCAATTGTCAAACAGAACGAAATTAACTTTTCAAGAGTGGCAGAAGAAAGAGTCGAAATTGATGAAAATTCCGACCTTGTTCTCTCACCTATATGTCCTGCATGCAACCATAACTACAAGAAAGAAAAGATACAGATGTGCCCTGAATGTGGCTCAAGCCGACCAATGATTAAATCATGAACTCAACATATCTTCTATAGCATCTGTAAAATTCTTTACATCGGATTCATTATTGTAAAGGTATATGCTAGATCTTGCAGTACCTTCAATCTTGCGTGAGTTGAACCATGAATGTACGCAATGCATACCGCTCCTAACTGCAATATTATATGTTTCATCTAGATGCATAGCTATCTCAGTAGTATCCCAATTATCCAAAGTAAACGATGTAATTCCCCCTCTATCTGCAACATCTTTTGGGCCAACAATAGAAACACCTTCCAAATTCTCTAATTTATTTGATAAAATGGTATTGAGTTTGGTTTCATGATTCTGGATATTATCTCGTCCAACCCCCATAATATATTCTGCAGCAGTTCCAGCACCTATTGCTCCTGCATAATCTTGGAGACCAGCTTCAAAGCATGATGGTGGAGGCAATAATTCATACCCGTCATATGTCGTGTTGACTACTGTAGAACCCCCTACATATGTTGGAATCAAATTCTTCAGTTCATCATATTTGCCATAAAGAGCACCCATTCCACTAGGTCCACAGAATTTGTGTGCACTGATAGAAGCGAAATCAACATCCAAATCAACAACATCTAGTTCCTTATGAGGTGCAGCTTGAGCAGCATCCATCAACACTTTGATTCCCTTATCATGACATATTTCAATAATATCCTTAACTGGATTTGTGTGCCCATCCAAATTAGATGTATGGATAATACTCATTAATTTTGTTTTACTATCTATACTTTCTTTCAATGCCTCAAGATCGAAGTAATAATTATCTTTCGCGGGTACAACCTGATAATCAATTCCTTTGTATTTAGCCATGTGATGCCAAGGTACAACATTTGAATTATGTTCCTTATCTGAAGTCAACACCTTATCACCTTTCTTCAGATTAAGGCCGTTAGCAACGATATTCATTCCCTCTGTAGTATTCCTTGTAAAAACCATTTCCGATGTCTTTTCAGCACCTACAAGTCTTCGAAGACTATCTCTAGCCATCTCAAACCCTTCCGTTACTTGCCAACTCATTCTATGAACAGAACGCCCTCCACAGGCAGGGTATTTTGTGTAATACTCCATTATAGAATCAATTACCTGCTGAGGTCTCAAAGTCATGCAGGCACTATCAAGATAGGTTGGAGCATCATCTGTATTGAGAATTGGAAAATCCTTCCTAAATTTCGAAATATCCATAGGTCTCTGTGCACACTATAATAAAGGGATTTAAAGCCATATGACCTGAATGATGTCTTTTTAAAGAGGGGGCAATGAAACAAATATGGCCTGTATAGATAATATCCCAGAAAACTTGGAACTAAACTATGAGTGTGCTACAGAACTGGTAACTCTTGGACCGGTCGCTGCACTGTTAACTCTAGTTATTGGAATTCCGATAATAAAATTAATATTAAGATACTTGAAAAAAGTTTTTGATAGATATGACTACATAGACCAGGGAATCGAAAATTTCTTATTTAGAGCTGCAAGCGTAGCGTTGTGGGCCGTAGTTCTCCTAACTGCTGCAAATGAATTAGGAATAAATGTTACTGGAATAGTAGCAGCTCTTGGTATTGTAGGACTAGCAATGGCATTTGCAGCCCAAGATACTATCGAGAATATTATCGCAGGAATCTTTCTGATGGTTGACAGGCCGTTAAGAGAGGGTGATCGTATATTATTACCAAAGAAAATTGGAAGTTTATATTCAAGTTGGGGAGATGTAACTGAAATAGGACTTAGAACTACAAGAGTTCGCTCGACAGATGGAGTGCTTCTTACTATACCTAACAAATTATTGACAAAAGATACTATCGCCAATTTTAACCACAAAGATGACAGAAATCTAAGGGTAAGAATTAGATTGGGATTAGTACCTACTTGGGAAAATGTATCTAAAGGAGAAGAAATCGTGGAAAATATTGCTAAGAGTCATGATGACATCTGTCAAGAGAAACCAAAACCACCTCAAATAGTATTGAGAGATTTTGGTGATCAGGAAGTTATTATGGAAATTAGATATTATGTTCCTAACGCCCCTCTAATGAGAAGCACTAAATCCTACTTTGTTAAAGAAATTTTGAAACAATTTGAAGAACAAAATGTCAAATTAGCTTATCCAACTAGGCTGATAATGAAAGAAGATATTGAATAGAGAACTTTATTATTATCTGTCTTATAAGATGAAATATGTCATTTGAAGTACCAGATTTACCATACGACTACAGCGCTCTTGAACCATACATAGATGAGGAGACTATGCGCATACATCATGACAAGCATCATGCTGCATATGTTAACATGCTAAACGGAGCAGTAGATGCCGCAAAAGGATTAAAAGGAAAATCAGTAGAAGAACTAATCTCAGACTTAGATTCTGTACCTGAAGCTCAAAGAGGAGCTGTTAGAAACCATGGTGGGGGACACTTCAATCATTCCATGTTCTGGGAAACAATGGGACCTATAAATGGCGAAATGAGTTCAGAACTGAATACAGCCCTCCTAGATGCATTTGGATCATTAGATGAATTCAAAGCAGAGTTTCACAAAGCAGGAATGACACGATTTGGATCTGGCTGGGCATGGGTATGTTCAAAGAAAGGAAAATTAGCCATATGCTCTACAGCTAATCAAGATAATCCACTAATGGGTAGCAAATATGGTGGATGCGATGGCAGAACTCCTATCCTAGGTTGTGACGTTTGGGAACACGCCTATTATCTAAATTATCAAAATTTGAGAGGAGATTATCTCACTGCATTCTTCAATGTAGTCAATTGGGCTGAGGTTTCAAGACGTTATTCAGAAACACTCTGATTACCTAATTCAGCTATAAGGTTTCCAATCAATAGTGAACCACCACCTAGTACAAGCCAGAAGGTAAACTCTGTCATATCTAAAGAAATAGCTAAGAACGTTGCCCAAACAGGTTCGAGCGCATAAAGTATGGCAGCTCTAACTGGATCCATATACTTTTGGTACAAATTAACTAGAGCCAAAGCCCCGAAAGTGCCAAAAACTGAAGACAACAACAAAGGGTACAAGAATTGAGTATCAGATAGTAAACCCACCATATCTACTTTACCAACATCTAAAAACAAAAATAAGTCAAACAGTAAAACACATAAAATAGTAGATATTGTTATTGACGTAAACGTAAGACCGAGGGGCGATACTCGTTTCGTAGATATATCTGTAAAAATTATATGCCCTGCAAACATAAGTGCACACAAAATGGTCAACCATTCTGAAATATCATAATGTAATTGTGGTGGACCTTGGATAAAACCAGCTCCAAAAGTAGCTAGTACAACTCCTAAAATTAAATTTCTATTTTGTAATTTACCTGCATACCATGCCAAAATTAAAGCAGTAAAAAGAACATATAAACTTGTCAAAAAGGCAGAAACTGCAGGAGATATACCCTCCAGTCCTATCATTTGAAAGACAAAACCTCCCAACATAAACATAGAAAGAATAAAGCCATCACTCCATACTTGATATCCTTGTATCTCCTTTCTTAGAGATGGGACAAAAATAAAGAATAAACATATAGCAAAACCAAATCTCAATGCTACAAAAAGAGTAGAAACAATATTAATTTGATTACCTGATGAATATAATTCAGCAGTATCTAGTGCTTGTTTAAGCCAGACAAAAGTCCAGCCCCATATTATTGTGACTACAAAAAGAGCGAATGTAGCCTTTTGTTTCACACTACGCCCTGATCCATCATGGCGTTTGCAACTTTCAAGAATCCTGCTATGTTAGCACCCATTACCAAATTACCTTCATCACCATACTCAGCTGCAGCATCTGAACATTGCTTGTGAATACCAGTCATAATGTGAGCTAATTTAGCATCTACTTCTTCTCGAGTCCATTCCTCAAATGCGGCATTCTGAGACATCTCAAGTGCTGAAACTGCAACTCCACCTGCATTGGCTGCTTTGGCTGGACCAAATAATATACCTGATTTACTCAAAATCTCATAAGCTGCTGGAGAAGTAGGCATATTAGCCCCTTCAGATATTGCTAAACAATTATTCTTAACTAAATTTTTAGCACCTTTCTCTTCAATTTCATTCTGGGTTGCACAGGGAAGAGCAATATCACAATTCTCACCCCACGGTCTTTTTCCCTCATGATATTTAGCACCTGTGAACTTAGAAGCGTACTCCTTGATTCGACCCCTTCGGTTATTTTTCAAATCCATAATCCAAGCTAACTTTTCTCCATCAATGCCATCCTTATCAAAAACATATCCATTCGAATCAGACATTGTAATTACTTTTCCATTATAACTTATTACTTTTTGGGCACAGTATTGGGCTACATTGCCACTACCTGATATAGCACAAACCTTACCTTCAATTTGTTCGCCTCTAGATGCGAGCATCTCTTTAAGGAAATAAACCTGACCATAACCTGTTGCTTCGGGACGTATCAAAGATCCACCCCAACCATGCCCCTTTCCTGTCAGAACACCTTCCCATTTTCTTGTTAATCGTTTGTATTGACCGAAAAGGTACCCAATTTCTCTACCGCCTACCCCTATATCCCCCGCAGGAACATCAATATTTGCACCAATATGTCTGAATAATTCAGTCATAAATGATTGACAGAAGCGCATGACTTCCATATCTGATTTACCTTTAGGGCTGAAATCACTTCCACCTTTTCCACCACCTATTGGTCTTGTTGTTAATGCATTCTTCAAAATTTGTTCAAAACCTAAAAATTTGATGATACCCAGATTTACACTAGGATGAAAACGTAATCCGCCTTTGTATGGTCCAATAGCACTATTGAATTCAACGCGCATTCCTCTGTTAACTTGAACGTGTCCTTCATCATCTACCCAAGGTACTCGGAACGTGACAATCCTCTCTGGTTCTGTCAATCTTTCGAGAATACGTGCATCTCTATATTCTGGGTGAGATTCAAAAACTGGTTCGAGGGTTTCCAATACTTCCCAGACCGCTTGGTGGAACTCAGGTTGATCAGGATCCCTACGCTTGACCATGTCAAATGCTTCTTTGACGTAGCTCATCTGGGGGTTCGATGGAAATGAGTCTATAAAGATATCCTATCTAATGTGCCAAAGAACCCATAGGGTCCCAAGGTGGAAGTCCTATTGGTTCCATATTATACATATCAATAATTTTCTTAGTAAGATGTTTCTTGGGAATTACAACTTCATACATAAATTGATCAAACCAGGAATCGGTCATAATATCGAAACCTTTCTCTCCATGATCTGCACCCCAACTATTCTCAACGCGCCATTTAGTTGGTTTTTTATCTTTTAAATCAACTCCAGTGAACAGCATTGCATGGGTCATAACACTATCACCATATTCCAATCTCTGAGCTTTGTTCATACTGAAAGTAGTCCCATAAAAACGATCGAATTCGAAAAGATTCATGTCCATTACTCCAAATTGGCGTGTAAAGAATTTTCCTACATCACAACCAAACCACACAGGGTCATTTGCCTTAATTGATTTAATCGTATATTTTCTTAATTCATCTGTTTCCAGATTTAGATAACGAATTATGTTACCTCCAGAAACATTTCCAAGATATTCTACAGTATATGTTTTATTATATTCTGTAAAGGTACGTGGGTCATTAATCAAACACACAAAATCATCGAGATTAATTCCCACATGTTCCTTGTAAAATTTCTGTGGCGTTAGATCAGTAAATCTTTGAAATTTATCCTTTTTATTCCTAATAGACCAGTCAAATTTCTCAGGAGGAGTACCTAAACTAATGCAAAGCATCTGGTAAATTGTAGACATCATATCATCTTTCATAGTTCTCAATTCTGAGGGTGCCTTGCCTTTTGATGAGGCCTCACGAAGTTGTAAAGCAAATTCCCTCAACTTTCTTGTTACCAATTTATTCATCTGGGCTGTATTACTGCTCTGGTGGCTCTCAGCCATTACTTTCTTCGGTACTGTACCATACTTCTTCAGTAAATTAGCAAACATATCCCATTGACCTCCATCTTGCACAGGGTTTGAAAGCAAATGCATTACCAACCTACTGTCTATTGGTTGTTCAACAGTTTCAATTATGTTCTCTAGAAAATAATTAGCTTTTTCTAGTTTATCAAAAAATATAAAATAATTCTGTGAAAACTCGAAATTTTTCAACTTGTATTTACGACCCAAATAGACCCTTAACAAATTAAGACCTGCGAACCCCCAGCATCGACCACTACGCATCTGACTAGTCGCTTTCATCTCACCTGAAACTTTGTCTGAAAAAGTATGATCTATATCTCTAAAGGCATCCCAATTCATAGCCACCTTTCTAACATCGGTTCTTGTAGCTGCATTCATAGAAATTTTTGACGTAGGATGATTATTGAAATTCTTGCGATATTTTTTGATATTCGTTAAGGTTACGACCTTGCCCATAGTGGAGATTAGTGGCCAATATAAATTAACTATTAGTCTTTGATGGTAATCTCTTAGTCATTACTCTCCGCCATAACATTGGAATCTGAGCCAAATAAAAACATGCAAAATAACCGCTAGGTAAATTGGGAGCATCGTCATAGGAACGCAATAACTGATATGGTCTATTTGCAAAAAGATGATGATCAGAATGCCTAGTTAATTCAACTAATACATAACGGCTCAGCCTAGCATTTGACTGCCAACTAATTTGGGCAGTAACTTTGTCCTCAACTTCTCTTCTAAGACCCCAATGTCGAATATAGTTTACATACTCTAAAAGATAGATGGCAACCACGCATTGAACAATAAATGCTTCTACAACGATAATGTTGCCAAATAAATAGTATAATCCCACTAAAGTACATAATTCGATAAAAAGAAATAAAGCAGCTCGATGGAAGATAAGCGAATTACTTCTTCCCACCTCTATTTTCCATGAATCAATAAATTGTTTAGGTACAGTTGTCAAAAAGAAATATTGCAAGCCATGCTCAGCTTTAGCTGAAGCAGGATCTAAATCAGTACCGACATATTTGTGATGACCTCTAACGTGCTCACACTCAAAATGTAGATAAGAAGTAGTCCAAAGAAGAAGATAACCACAATATTTTGGGAAACCCTTGCGGTGTATTAGTTCATGAGCAACGACAATACCTGAAATACCCGTACTAAGTCCTGTGGATAATATCGATAATATCAAAAAACTGTATTCAGGTTCTGATAATACAAAATTTATAAAAGAACTAATAGCAACAAACTGCAAGATGACATGCATGTATAAAATTGAATCAAAGAACACAGAAGAAACATCCTCTGAATTACTATCTTCACCTTCACCCCATATCAAATCAAGTAAAGGAAAAATAACAAGACCAATAAAAGTAGCTGTACCAACATAAAAACCTCCTAGGTAATTCCCAATAATAACTGATGAAGGAATTGTTAAACCAAGAAAATAATAAGGTCTTATTGTTATGCCTGACATTTATCTTATCCTCAACTTGTGTAATTTCTCATAAAGCGAATAACACTCCAAATAGAGTTCTTCATACCTTTCTGGAACCTCTTCTGTTTTAGGTTTATACTCATTGAAACCTGTTGAATTCACAACATTCTTATACCAATATTTTCCCCAATTTCCATCAGTGTCTCGTGCACCCTTAGGCCAACTCAACATTTCCTCAGAAAATAGGACTCCTACTTTCTCACAAAATTTACTAAGTACTCTTCTAGGATTCATTAACACATCCTTTGAATCAATTATTGGTGGAACTTCTCCAGTCATATTTTGTACATATTCGAATATCTCTCTTTGTTCTTCAAGTCCTAATAAATGCAAGTTCAAATCCGGATGAACTCTACTGTATGATATTATCATATCTTTTGGATTTCTTATCAAAAAACAATTAGTAACAGATTTCATCCATTCTCTATCGATTGAATCCAGTAGATGGTGAGTAATGTGTTTCTGATAATAAATTGAACAATTGCCACTAGTATCATTAGTTAATCCATGAGAAACTTTCCTAACATCCAATTCACCCTCTCTAAGCACATCTTCTCTTCCTGGATGATCCAAATTCGTTTGACTCAGATAGTATGCATAATATGGTTCATCAATAACAAAAGTATCATTTCTACTGCCCCATGATCTCATCATCGCAGTAGATATATTGCGAGGACCCGACCACATAGCTATGCGAATCAAATTGAACTCTCCATATCTACTAAATCATTGTAATAAGATTGAATCAAGTGTACTATTGAACTTTCATTCAAAACATTCAATTCATGCCCATCAATTTCGTAAACAGGGACAACACCTCCAAAGGTTCCAGTAACAAAGGCCTCATCAGACTCATAAACATCAGATAATGTAAAATTCTTTTCATAAATAGGTATTAAATTTGATTTACAAATATCAATTATATTTTGTCTAGTAACTCCCTGTAAACAGTATACACCAGTTGAAGTCCAGACAGAACCATTTTTGACAACAAAAAAGTGAGTAGAATTACACGTTGATACATATCCGTGAGGATCCAACATCAATCCCTCATCTCCTCCTTTCCTCTTTGCATCAATACAAGCTTGAATGCAGTTGAATTTACTCAAACTATTTATTCGGTGATCCTGGACATTTGATGAACCTCGAATGATATTAACTGAGACTAATTTTATTCCCTTTGATTGTGTTTCAGGAGAAGGTTGCTTATATTCAGGAATAATCACTATAGTTGGTTCAGAAATAGTGAAACTAGGTGCTTGATATGGTGTCGATTTAACACCTCTTGAAATTATAAGGCGAACATGAACTCCAGTCTTCATCTTGTTGAATTTTACCGTTTCATCCAACATTGATTTTATCTCATCTATCGTTTTCCCAATATCCATATCTATCTGTGAGGCACCCCAGAAAAGTCTCTCTAAATGCTGGTCCAAAAAGAGAAATTTACCTTTATGAAATCTTATTCCTTCCCAAACCCCATCACCCAAAAGAAAACCGCTATCAAAAACCGAAATAGAGGCATCCTGTCTAGGATAAAATTTTCCGTTTATGTATACCAATATCTCGGAATTACGTATATCTTCAACGTAATCATGGGTACCTCTCTCATCTACCATTAGCTAACTCCACAACATCGTCTGCACATCCCCATGATAAAGTCACACCTGAACCTCCATGACCATAATTATGAATTAATGGTCTTTCTAAAATTATTTCTTTATCCAATCTAACTGATGACCTTCCAGGTCTTAAACCAACAAGTTCATCGATTATCTCTGCATCTTCCAAATCGGGAATTATAAGGCTACACTTCTGGAGTATGAATTTTCTATCCTCTTCTGTAGGTTCTAGGTTCCAATTATTTTTCTGGGCCACTCCTCCTAAAATCATATCATTGCTCCTTGGTACTATGTATGCTAGAGTTGGGATCTGCTGATCTAAATGCATCTCCTTGATATCTGTCTTAACCCTAAGTATCTGTCCTCGAATGGGATAAACCTCTTCATCTTCAAGTAAAGAACCAGAATCAAGGCCCGTACAATTAATTACCAAATCAAAGACTTTAGGAAGCTCTGAAAAATCAGTTATAGTTCTTTGTTCTAATTCTCCACCTAACTTATCATACCTATCAGTTAACCAAGTGAGGTAAATTGGCATTTCAATAATGGGTGTAACAAAAGAAAAACATTCCACATAGTCTGCAGGTAAATTAGCTGTTACTCTCTCAAACCCATCTACCGAATCTTTCCATGGTGGATCTGACTGAGACTCTCGGAAATACTCATATGTTTGAGTCATGGAAATGCCTGTTTTAGAATCCTTGGATAATTCCTTAAAAACATTGTAAGTATTCGAACCCCAACGATTTGTTTTGTCAACAGGAGCTGACAAGAAAGGATACCACAGAGCTGCAGCAATGTCTGAAGTTGTATTAGGTGAGAAATCAGATGACCAAATAGTAACATTCCAACCATCTTCTATAAGTCTGATACCACATGACAAACCACTAACTCCAGCACCAACAACTAAGCAATGTCCTTTAGCCATTAATCCTCACTAGACTCTTGTATATTATGAATATGTCTATGCAATATTTACAAATATTTTGTGTCCCACCTTTTTGGATTTTTTAACTATAGTAGAACATTTGATAATATATCCTCTATAAAGTAAAAATATAATATAATTTTTTTACCGTTAACTTTATATATAATATTTTATAGTTTGTACTATGTTAGGATACCTAAAGTTTGCGGTTGTCTTCCTTCCCTGGGAAATTGTTGTACTACCAATTTTGGCGTATCTCTTCTAACAAAAAGGAAAAAAACAATGATCATCTACACAATACTCCGAAGTACTGTATCTGTAGGAGAAAAAATAATTAAGGGCCTTCTTTTCTAAATAACGTGTTCGTTGAAGAATACTGGAAACTCGTTATAGGCACCACATTAGGAGTTTGCCTGCTAACCTTTGGCACTGTATTTTGGGAAAGTGCCACAGAAGACGTCTACAATCCTGTAAGCGAAAAAACAAATAAAGTTGAAACTTGTTCAGATTATATGGAATATCCAATGTATTCTATTGGTGATAGAGATGAATGTTTGCAAAAACGCCAGATTGGAGGATCCTTTATTGGAGCAGGTACTTTGGTTCTTTGGGGCTCCCTGTACCTGAATAAGAATTATTTATCTACATTGTTCGAAAAATATTTTTGAATTTGTCTTAAATAACACAAGATAATAAACAACTATGAACACAGCTGCAAAGGTAGTCATAGGCATAGGAATCATAGTCATAATAATAGGAATTATACTTATTGCAACAGCTGGAAGCGGTTTCGACGAAAAAATAGAAGATGGAATAATTTATGAAGGGGCAGATGGAGAAATTACAATTGAAACTGAAAACCAAAATGAAGGTGCACGATACATAGTTCATCTTGTCGATGTTAAGTATGTTGGAGGTAGTACTGGTGGGTGGAATGGAGCACATGGTAACAACACTTGGAATCTGACCGAAGGTGACTGTAATTTAGTTAAAACATTTACACTAAATAATAATGATGATACAAAAATGGATGGTAATGTGTTTTATCCACAATGTAATTACGTAGAGGACGGGACTGTTGACGAATATATAGTAATAGGACGTCTATGTAATGATGTAATATATAATAATCAAGGAATGGAAATAGGATACAGGGGGGAAGGTTGCAGTGCAGGTACATACACTTGGGATACGGATGGAAACAAAGTTATGGTCTATGATTTTGGGGCAATAATAGGTGCTATTTTTGATATAATTATGAAAGGTTTAGGATCCTTTGGAGCCTGCTGTTGTGGATCTCTCATTCTGATTATAGGAATCGTTTTAGCATTTACAATGGATGATCCTAAAGAGCCTGCAATCAATCCTATTACCACAAATTCAGAACAGCAAAATGTACCTGAAAAGAAAGGTGCAAGCAGTTGGGATGAACGGGAAGATTACATACATAGAACTAATGATAAAACCAAAAGTGATTTTGAAAAAGCAGATAAAGACGGCGACGGGAAAATAGACGAAGAAGAATTT
>CAZOEZ010000006.1:0-41301 GCA_964578995.1 uncultured archaeon | reverse complement strand
TTCAGATTTAATTTTCCTATTAGCCCATAATAAAATTCCAGAAATAATTATTGCAAAAAATCTGTGAATAAATTGAATTGAAACTCCAGCTTGATTAAATTCTGGAATGATTTTACCACCACATAATGGCCATCCATCCATGAATCCAATGCCACAAGCACTACGATGGTATCCACTAGACAAAAATGCACCTACAACAAGTTGGAAAAGGACTATAAGTCCCACAATCCCTACAATTTTTCTTATTTCGTCGGTGACATTTGAAACATAAATATTTTCAGGCAATTTGCTTTGCTTTTCCCACCAATAGAATCCTACTGCAATTAAGCTACTTGTGAAAAATAAAGCTAGAGATAAATGCATAGCTACAGTCCATGGAGCATTGTCCATATCTACAGTTATTGCACCTACAATTGCTTGAAGAACTAAGAGAAACGTTGCAATAGAATGTAATTGGTAAACACGGCCCCCGATCTCTTCTCTTAGAGACCATGCTGTAAAATGGCTGTAAATTACAAAGAATCCTATAGCTCCAACTAGAAGCCTATGAAGCCATTCAGTAAATATTTGAGATGAAGTATATCTGTGCTCCGCTCCACGACTATCTATTTCTTCAGGATGTTCTTCCCACCATTCAGCTTGTTCCTCTTCTGAAACATCAAATCCCCATGTTCCAAAACATTGCGGCCAATCAGGGCAGCTTTCTCCCGCATCATTTACTCTAATCCATGCGCCCGTAGCGATAATCATTATTGCCATAAATATTAGAATAAATGGAATAATATGGGAGCGGTACCAAACTACCATGTATCCTTTTACAATCTTAGGGTCTTTATAGTTGTGTTCTATCGCTATATTTACGCTGTAATTTAGAATAGTGATAGCTATATTACGCAAGCCAAAATTGTAGATATCATGCCTAATTCGCTTGATTTAGATAAACTATCCGATTTTGTAGAAGAATGGTGGGATAAGTCAGCACTACCTAGTTTGTGTGAGTTTGTTGAGATCCCGGCTCTTTCGCCTTCATTTGATTCAGAATGGGAAGCCAATGGATACTTAGACGCTGCAGTGAATACTTTCATTGCTTGGACTCGTAGTTTACCGTTGAAAGGATTGACAGTCTCAGTTCATCGTTTGAAGAACCGTTCTCCTCTTCTTTTAGTCAAAATCGAAGGGGATTCTGACGGTGAAGTTTTGTTTTATTCACATCTTGATAAACAGCCAGAGGCTACAGGATGGTCTAAGGGCAAAGGCCCCTGGAAACCAGTCATAGAAGATGATTGGTTATTTGGCCGAGGAAGTGTAGATGATGGATATGGTGGATATGCAGGCATTTTGTCAGTGTTAGCATTACAGGATCAAGGTGTTTCTCATCCTACTTGCCGTTTTTTGATAGAAACAGGTGAAGAAAGTGGTTCACCAGATTTATCATTCTACTTAGATGAATTAGAATCAGTTTTAGGAGTTCCAGATTTGGTTATTGTACTTGATACAGGAGGTATAGATTATGATAGATTATGGATTACAGAAAGTTTGAGAGGTATAGTCGCAGGTACTTTATCAGTCAAAGTTTCTTCAGTTGGAGTCCATTCAGGTCATGGTAGTGGTGTTATGCCTTCATCGTTTAGACTAGCTAGACAATTATTGTCTAGAATAGAAGATGAGAATACGGGTGAGATAAAACCAGAGTGGTTACATATCGATATTACAGACAAAATGAAAGAACAAGCCAAGAAGATAGTCGATATGAATTCAGATTCCGTCGATGATTTTCCTTTGTTAAAAGGTGTTGAAAAACAAGTGAAGGATCCTTTAGATATTTTTATTACTATGAATTTAGCACCTAGTCTTTCTATTATTGGAGCTGATGGTATCCCCTCTATTCAGGATGCAGGAAATGTTTTGCGAACAAATACAGATCTTAAAGTTTCAATCAGAACACCTCCTGGAATAAGTGCAGATGAAGTCGCTAAGAAAGTTCAAGCTTTGTTAGAGGCAAATCCACCGAATGGAGCGCATGTTTCAGCTGAGATGACAGAGGTAGCCGACGGGTTTCTCTCACCAGAGTTGCCTGAAAAATTATCAGATATGCTTGAGAAATCGGGGAAAAAATTCTATGGAAATTCTCCTATGTCTTTGTTTATTGGAGGTACAATTCCAGTTATGGCAATGCTTCAATCTCGGTATCCTGATTCAAAATTTATCATTACAGGGGCTGGCGGTCCCGGAGGGAATGCACACGGTCCTGATGAAAAATTACATATTCCTACAGCCAAAAAAGTAACTAAGTGTATGGCTGCAACGGTTTCGGCAGCAATTCGTTAAAAAACGTATTTTGATACCTTTTTAGGCAAATTTAAACCTTTCTGACTCTCCATAATACAGATATTGACGTATTTAGACATTGTGCCTATCACTTATATATACTAATTCCGTAAACTGATATTATGAACTTAAGCCGACTAGCTACGCTAGCTATATTCTTCATGATGATCATGAGTGCTTTCGTTGCAGTTCCAACATACAATGTAGGAGCCGATGAGCACGAAGATGATGATGGAGACGGGGGTCCACAACCCGAATCATTCCATGCAACTATGACAATGGATTCTTTGGAAGATTGGACTGTTGACTACTATGCAGAAATGGATATTGAAGATTCTGATGAAATGCGTGAGGGCCTAGCAGGTATGTGTGTCAATTTGGGAGGTGATAGTGATGGAAACTGGATTACCGAGGAGTGTTTTAATTATTGGCTAGAAATGATGAATTCAGGTGATGGTGGAGATGATGGTGGGGATGGAATGGGTTGTCCACCAGGTTTGACCGAACTACAATGTGAAAATTTTATGGGTTGTATGGATGAAAATGGAGACATTATATGTTCTATGTTAGAATTCCAACGAAATCTCTACAATATTTGTAATGATGATGACTCTCATGAGTTCTGTTATTTTGATGGAGAGGATGGGAGAGCCTTCTTTAACAATATTTTTGCCTATGAGGATGGAGATTTCGGACCTGAAGATTTGATGGAGACCATTATTGACGTCTATGGAGATGGCACCGAGGATTATAACGAGCCGGCTGCCTACGATATCCAAAGTTTCTACATTGGTGAAGAGGATGCCGGAACTTATGGAATCTACCCTGAATTCCTGTACTCTGTAAGCCCAAATTTCGTTTGTGGTAATGGAGAGGAAGTGCCCTTCTACTACATAAATGATGGAGAAGAGGATTGTGGTGACGGTTCTGATGAGCAACAATATGATGAAGATGGCAACGAGACCAATTGGTTTGACTGCCATGATGGTAGCGAGGTCTGGGTAAGCCAAGTTAATGATTGGGAGTGGAATTGTCCGGATGGAGAAGATGAATATCAGGAGTATTACTGGGGCGGTAACGTGTACATGTACAACGGTATCGTGGAAGATCCAGAGGATATAGATAGTCTCATCGGGGGTATTGGATATTACTGTGGTTGGCAGGATGACGATGAGGTTGAAGTTTTCTGTGCCACTTACGGAGAAACCGATCTTTCCGCAGGTAACTATTCCATACTAACTACTGGTTCATGTTATGATGAGTGGACCGATGATAATGAGGATGGGGAAGATGACTCGCACGAACTTAAGTGTGAAACTGGAGACTACAACCACACTGTCGTCGATTCAGATGGCAATCCGGTTACCTACTTTGCCGGTTCAGTTGATGAGACTCGAATGATGGAAATTGGTTCTGCCCATTATGATTCTACAGACTATAATGCAAATTTCCCCCTTTATGATACCTATGAATTAACGGTGGGTGAAGATGGTTTCAATGGCGCCATAACCTCTGCACAATGGGAATGTTATGACTATGATGATGATGGTGAACCCGATGAATGTTGGGGCGCAGATTTGGCCCTGTATCTGTACGAGTACAGTTTCAATCCGGATAATCCATATGACAATATCCTGGGTGCTAATGATGATTTTTATGATGAGGATTTCGATTGTCCCGTAGATGATTGCAGTCAAAGCGTACTTCAAGTAGAATTGAGTGAAGGAACCTACGTTGTTGTTACCGCAGGTTATGGTACTTACACAAGCGGTTTGTATCTGAACCAGCTGGTCGACTATGATGGCAATATAGCTGAATCTTGGGATGGGAAACTCTGGGCATCCTATTGGGATAATGCTAATGATGGTGGTGAGGTCTATCGAACTGTTGCCTATGATGGGTCTGTTTACGATTTAGTCTTTGAAGATTTCTGGAACGATGCTTATGAAGTTGAATGGGATGTGGATTCGAAAGCAGTTGAAGAAGAATTTGGTTCTGTTAATGATCTTTATGAAATTTATGGAGATGTGTTAGAAACGGAGGGAAGTGATTGTGATGGTTGTGAAGGTAATTTGGAAGAGATGGATGCAGATACATCTTTTGATATAACCAATCAAAACGAATTTGAAAACTGGACATATAATTATGACTTTGAGTATTATTATTTCCAGTTTATGGATGACAATGAGAATGGTGACCACGATTCCGGTGAAATTTATGCAGTGTCTAGTGAAGGCTACGATGAAGCTGGAGGTCAAGAAGTAATAGTCGAAGGAGATGACAGAGCACACCTTCCATATGCTAATGAATTTGATGACGGTGAATGGGATGGAGACGATCCTTACTGGAATCTTTACATGGGTTTCCTAGATACCATTGCTTCATACCAGGACGGCACTTTGACACCTGATGAAGCGGCTGACAAGATAGTTGAGTTAGTATACCAAGCAGACGCGATGGGCCTCTATGATGACAACGATGGTGATGGCGACTACATATACTGGGAATCTTGGAACTACTGTGAATGGGAAGGCGACGATTACGACGGAGATATGCGATGGTATTGTACTGACAATGCTAATGGTAATGACGGTTTTGATGATTGGTGGTATTATTGTGAGATGCATGATGACGGTGTTGGAGGTAGTAATTACTACTGTACAGATGACTTCGGACAAAGCCCAGATTATGAATTCTCTGCAAGTAATGATCATTATGTGACTGGAGGAAGTCCAGATGGCAGCGGTGGCGGAGGTGACGACGGAGGTTGTCCATTCGTCGGACCTAACAGTTATGATATCTGTTATGATGTTGGACCCTACTGCGATGATAATAGCCCAGTTTATGACCCTGAGTACTGTGGTGCAGAATCAGCACACTACTGTGCAGAGGACGGAGAAGGAGATGAAGGTTGTGAATGGATTGCTATGGGTTGTGATGCAGGAGAAATTCCAAAAGAGCTATGTGATGCTTTCTTGAATTTCGACCACGATGCTTATCATGATGGAGACGATGAAGATGATCATGCACGTCTTGATGGAATCATAGGTACAGAAAATCCTCCGAATAATATCCCAGTCATTAGCTCTACAAACATCGTTGGAGCCTTATCCGATAATGAGGGCTTACCAATGATGTATACTGGTTCATTTAAGTTGAATTTTGAAGGAGTCGATGCTTCTTTGGAAACACATGAAGCCTATATCCCAGTCGATGATGGAACTTGGCATGTAGAGATGATTCTCTTAGAAGGCTATGACGTCAAATCTTGTGAAGGTTGTGAAAATTTAGTTATCGAAGGCAGTAATGCTAAGTTCGATGCTGATGAGCCAGTAACCGTCATTTTCGGTAAAGTAGCAGATACAACCGATTGTGATGCAATTGTGACGGTTGGTGCTGATGGTTATTCATTTGAACCTGCAGAGATTACAATAGCAGCAGGCGACACAGTTTGTTGGATATGGGATACAACTGACGTACACAATGTAGCAGAAATTGTAACAAAGTTTGATGCCGATATGAATCTAGAAGACGCTAAGATTGGATTTAATAGCGGAGAACCAGCAAACAGGGTTGATTTCAGACATACTTTCGAAGAGAATGACAAGACACACTACTATGTCTGTGAACCACATGCAACTATGGGCATGGTTGGTACAGTGACAGTTGGTGATGGTACTGCTGAAGATCCAATTCAAGAAATTGCTGACGAATCAGGTTTACCAAGTATTGGTTTTGTAGTTGGCGCACTTGCTTTAGTTGGCGCAGCCGGTCTACGTCGTAGAATACGCTAAGCATAAATATCTAGGTAATACCCCTCTGTTATGACAGAAGGGATACCGGTAGTCAGAATGTATACTGACAAAAGCGGTCACACTAGATTTGCAAAGATGCAAATTCCAGTAGAGAGTAAAACGGGCCTTGGTTCTGTAGGGATGTTCTCTTCATTGTTTGTAAATGAGAATATCTATGATAATACAGGTGATCTAAAGACACAATTTGCTCTCACACCCGTTCCAGATAATTTGAAAGGCGAAGGCCCCAAACTAGCACATACAGCACCAAGGAGGCAATTGGTACTGACTTTAAGCGGATGTTTAGAGTTCAAAAGCTGTGATGTTGCTGAGGAAGATGCCGAACATAAGGTAACTATCCGCCGAGGAGATATTTTGTTAGCAGAAGATTTGGAGGGAGCTGGTCATGTATGGAAATTTGTTGAGTCCAGTGATGGTAATTTTTATCCTTGGATTAGGTGCTACATTCACTTAGGAGAGGAATATGACCACTTCGTTTCGCAACTAGTTCCAAAAAGTTAGCTCTAATTTAATAAACTACTATTCAAGGCCTGATTATGTTTGACGATATGGAACCCAAAAAACGCTGGCAAGTAACAATGTTAGCTTTTGTTGTTTTCTTCATGATAATTTTAGCAGGTTTCTCTCCAGATATTGGTCGAGAAATGAGTCAGAGAGAAGAATTCTCTTATCCTAATAGTGATGTTTGGCAGGCTTCCGATCGCGCCGAAGAAAAAATGCCAGAAGAGTACTGGTTGATTTTTCAAATTATAATGGGAGATTCGGTTGATTCAACAGAACACAATGTTTTGAATCTTCAAGTTTTTAGAGAGGCAACTGACCGAAATGATAATTTAAGAGCAGATACCGAAACAAGTCAGTATTTTGATGTAAAATTTAATTGGCAAATTCAAAAATCGGAAGTTTCTACTTTGTGGGGTTTACCAGATACTGTTCGTGAGGTTATGAACAATAACACGCCAGTAACATATTCGGTAGGATATTCTGGTTCAGATTATGAAAATGCTAGCCCAGAGGAATTAACATACATTCTGAATGCATTGTTCAATTTCCGTACTGATGATGGTTCGTTTCCGTATAGGAATATCGTATCTCCTGATTTGTGTGTAGTCTCTGAAAATGAATGTATAGAACCTCGTGACAAGGATGATTATCCCATTGAATATTATGCCTCACCAGGTACACATTGGAAAGCTAAAGGTCTAACTTTAGTGGGTGAGGCCAATACAACTCGTCTCTACGAAGATTATCCGCGTCAGAGAGGTGATTATGAACACTTTGAATATTGGGAACAGAAAGTTGATTCTTACTATCTTGATCCTTTAGAGTCCGATGAAGACGTTGATTTCTATTCTTACCTTGCTTTTGGCCTTGAATTAGATGATCAAATAAATTCTACAGCACCTTTGATAGGTATTTCTTTCATTTTGATGGTTTTGTTGTTATCGTTTTATTTCCGTAATATTGGCGATGTTATCATCAGTGGATTAGGTTTAACTTTGTTGATGGTTTGTATGATAGCCAATTCTTTTTGGTTAGGATTTCCACAAACTCAGCTTGCAGCAATGCTGCCGATTTTAATGTTAGCATTAGGTGTTGATTTTGTCATTCATAGTTTGACTAGGTGGCGTAGATTAACATTTGAAAATCCAAATTACGCTACAGATCCTCACACGGCTAGTTTTGAGGGAGCCTGGCAATCAATCCGAAGCTTATTTCCTGCATTAGGAGTAGCTACTCTAACAACTGTAGTAGCCTTTGGAACGGCTACTTTGAGTAAAATTCCTGATTTATTTGAGTGGGGTATTCTTGGACCTATTGGAATCATTCAAGCATATCTGATAATGGGAATATTTGCTCCTATTCTTAGAAGTTATTTTCCACCAGTACCAGTTTCTGAAGACACAAATGAAAAAGGCTTAGTCTCCCAAATTGGAGCCTATCTTAGTGTAAAGAAACTATCTACTTTGATGGAACGCAGATCACTTTCAATGTTAATTGTTTTCTTATTCATTACAATAATACTTTCTCCAATAGTTCTTGGTAATCCTGAATCTACATTTGATGTAACAGAGTACGCAGACAATGATTCTCGATTCATTCAAACGGTAATTATCGGTCAATCAACCTTTACGGAACAAGGTGAACCAGGGTATTACGTTATTGAAGGAGAAAATCTTGCTACATACGAAACAATAGTTGAAATTGATAATATGGAAAATGCTATTGCTGAAGCTAATGTGAGTGCGAGATGGCTAGGAAGTTTACCTTATATTCTTAGAACACAAGTGATTTTGGCAACTAGTACGGAGAATTACACCGGTTTTGTTCCTACAACTGTAAATCTTTCAACTGGATTCCCTGCTTCTAATGAAGAAATTTACAAAGTTTTAGAAGATGTTTATAGAAATGGAACTGTTAATTTAGATGGAACATATCAGGTCTCACCATCTGATGCTAGAGGAATTTATTTCCTTGAAGATGGAAAAATGACTATGGTCCGTTCTTGGTTCTTGGTTTTGAGGCCAGATGACATTTATGGCCAAATGAAGGAACAAAAAAAGGATTTGGATGCAGCCAGTACAGATCTTAATTCAATGGAAGGTGTTTCTGTTCAAGTTGCAGGTTTGAGTTATGAAAGATATGTATATGTTTTGGAAATAACAGATAGTTTTCAACAAAGTTTGGGTATTGCAATTGTCTTAGCTTTCCTAATTGTATTATTTGTACTTCGAGATTTGAGATTGAGTTTGATAACAATTTTGCCTGTAGTTGCAATAACACTTTGGCTTAGAGGAGGTATGGTTCTAACCGGTACATCGATTAATCTGGTTACAGTCCAAATATCAAGTTTAGCCATAGGTTTAGGAGTGGATTATGCAATTCATATGGTTCAGAGAGTGCGCGAAGCACGATTTGATAATCCTAATGGAACCAAAGAAGAATGGATGGCTGAGAGTTTAGATGAAACAGGCAATAATGTAGCGATGTCTGCTTTCACAGATTTTGTAGGATTTATGGTATTAACTTTGTCTATTATGCCTCTTTTCGTAACCTTTGGAATGATAATGGCCATTATGATATTCCTTTCATTTGTTGCAGCAGTTATCATGCTTCCAGCCTTACTCTATAAATTTGGTAATTTGGAAGAAAATAGAACAACTTAGAATCCACTTCTCTTGAATTTTTTGTCTAATTCAGCCGGTGTTATGGTCATTACTGTTGGTCTTCCATGAACACATGCATATGGATTTGGAATAGATTCCATTTCTCTTATGACAAATTCCATTTGAGCCATTGTTAGTTTATCTCCTGCACGTAAAGCCGAATGGCATGCAACAGTATACATCATGTAAGTGTGCTTCTCCTCGGCAGATTTCATAGATCCGCTTTCTACAATATCATCTATAGCTTCTCTAATTCTTTCAGGTTCAGAACCTGCCAATAATGCAGGTACACTTCTTATCATGAAGGATGATGGTCCAAATTTTTCTGCATCAAATCCCATTTCAGTTATTTGAGGCAATATTTCTTCGAAAGCTGTGGCTTCACTTTTTGATAATTCAAGTGAAATGGGTTTGAGAAGGTCTTGTTTCCCCACTCTTTTGAAGCGAGCTTGATCTTTTAAGCGTTCATACATCACTCTTTCATGGGCTGCATGAAAATCAATAATGTAGAGTCCATCTAAGCCCATGGCAACAATATATTTGTTTTCTATTAAGGCTAAAGGCCTCATAGTGGGCATATTTGTTTCAACTTTTTCTTCCCTCAAATCAACATCAAATTCTTGTTGTAAGCCGTCAATTGAGCTGACTGGCGTTGCTCTGGATTTTGATGAAACATTTGGAAGCGGAGCACCAAAAATGGAGTCCGTTTTTGTATTTCCAAGGTCAACGTGAGCAATCAAAGCTTGTTCGGACAAAACCTCTTTGATTATTGTTCTTAATTCTTTATTTACTTTTTCTTCTCTAGCAATTCGGACTATTGTTTTAGCAGGATGTACATTCACATCCACTTCTTTGGCAGGTATTTCAAGAAATAATGCACCTATAGGGAAATGCCCATCATGCAATAGACTGCCATAGGCTCCTTTTATTGAATAACAAATGTTTCTTGCCTGTACAGGCCTTCCATTAATATGTAGATATAATCCAGCCATTGATTTTCTTGAGACGGCCGGTCTTGTCAGGAATCCTTCAAGTCTTATACCTTCAGATTGACCACTCATTTCAATTAATTCTTTTGCAGCTTCTCGCCCCAGTAAAACTCCAATTCTAGTTTTCAAATCTGATGCCGGAGCATCTATCAGTTTCCGTTCTCCATGGACTAGATTGAAAGCAACATCAGGTCTTCGGATGGCTTCGGTAGTTACAGTTTTGACTATATGTTGAAGTTCGGTCGCGACTCGTTTGAGATGTTTCGATCTTGCCGGTGTATTAAAGAAAAGGTCAGCTACCTCGATAGTTGTACCCTGGGGTGAAGCATATTCCTCCACATCTAAACTGTTGTTTCCTTCTATAGTAATCCTAGTTCCAATTTTATTTCCTTTCTTACAGGTTGTAATTCTAAGCCTTGATACTGATGCAATAGATGGCAGTGCTTCACCACGAAATCCAGAAGTACTGACATTTTGCAAATCATCGAATGAGCGTATTTTTGAGGTTGAGTGTTTCTTGAAAGCTAATACGGCATCATGTTGATCCATACCTTCACCATCATCACGGACTATGACTAGAGCAGTTCCTCCTTCTTCAACTCTAATCCAAATGTGTTTTGCTTTAGCATCTAATGCATTTTCAACAAGTTCTTTGACGACAGAAGCTGGTCTTTCAATTACTTCACCAGCTGCAATTTGGTTTATGGTGTGGTCATCTAGAACTTGGATATTACCCATATTTGGAAAACCCCAATTGTGGCCACTCTAAATCACCTTTTTTGACTCTGTAAGGATAGAGTTTCGTTTTTTAAGCCACATCATTAAGTGAATATGGAAGAAATAATTGAACAAGAAGAAGAATGGGATGATGACTTTGAAGACTCATCATTAGAATTGTTTAAGCCGCAAGCTAAAGGTTTTTTCCAACTTCTTTTTGAATCCTTCAAATATTTAACAATAAAATTACCTTCAATTGCAATAATAGTAATTCCTGTATTTTTTGTAGTTGAATTTTTAGTCCCTCTGATTGTGACTTTCATTCCAGATTTTGCTGAAGATTTTACTGGTTATGGATGGATAAACGATTTTATTGATAAAATGGTTAGGATAGGTGTAGAGGCTCTTCTTGCTGCAATAATAGGAGGTATAGCATGGATAGCACTTATACGTGTAATTGCAGCCTCAATGCATGGTGAAAAATTGCCTCCAATTCAAGCACTTAAAGATGGTACTTCCATGCTTCCAATGTTTATTGTGACGGCGATAATATTCTACAGCCTTATAGTTATTGGATTAGTTTTTCTCATAATACCTGGCATAATACTAGCCGTATGGTTTGCGTTTTGGCAATTTAGTTATGTCCTTAGAGGACATGGTGCAATTTCGGCTTTGATGTATAGTAAAAAGTTAGTTGATGATAATTTTCTTCGCGTTTCATTGAATATCGTTGGAATAACGGTTATTATGCTTGTATTGAATTATTATGCTATTGATCTGATAGCAAATACAATTGCTATTCAGGTTGCTGAAGAGGGGTCTTTCACCTATACAATGGTTAATGCAATTCTTGTAGGTTCTGGGCGTCTTTTCGAGGGTTTAAGAATCATATTTTTAATGACACTTTTCATGGATTTGGAAGATAAAAAATAACCCATCGTCGACAAAATAAAGTGCACTGTTCAATATTTATACCCCTTTAGAAGTTAAACACATGGCACAATTCGATATTTCGAAGTCAATACACACGCTCAAGTATGGATTATACATATTTGCAGCGTCGATTCCGGCGTTCATATTAGCCGGTATAGTAAGCGTGGTCTTAATGAGTATAGTTATGGATGCATTTACAGCTTCAGGTGATGCTGAAACTGGATTGGTAATGTTGTTAATAGCTGTTTTAGCAATGGTATTTACGTATAGTTTATGTCTTATTCAGGTACTTGCTTTTGCAGTAAATGAGGCAGTAAATGATGCTAATCTTGCAGGATATGAAAGTATAGGATATGGTGGTAGCTGGAAGGCAGCTTTCAATATTACTACAGAATTATCAGTTCTTATGATTGGAATTATAGTTCTTATGGTTCTAGGTATGAATTTGGAAATATCTGCATTGACGATTATAGGTGCGCTAATGTTGTGGTTAATGTATATGGGACTAATTCCTTACATAATAAGACGTACAGTCGAAGCATAGGCTAGAAAATAAATCTGATTTCGAAAAGCCATACTAGAGGGTGATGCCGCTCAATAGAGCGGTGTCTTTCTCTACCTATTTAGTTCCTAAACCAAGTAGGTTACCTATTCCTTTGAATGTTCCAGTTACAGATCCTATCAAGGAGACACCATATCTTTCTGAAATAAAATGAGCTATGACTAAGTATACCGAAGCTCCAACTACTTGTAGTGGAAAACTTTCCGGTATCCCCATAAATCCAATTTCACCAAATTCATGTATAGATTTCATCACAAGATAAGCTGCAAATCCAATTAGTAATGAAGTAGATAGATTGAACATGAATCTAATATCAAGATTCTTAGTGGAAGCAAAGAGTGCATATCCAATTATTGTTGCTAAGATAATTCCAATGAAAAGACCTGTAATGGCATCACTACTTTCCGTTCCAGCGCCTATGAAAATGACTGTTTCAACACCTTCTCTCCAAACTGAAACGAAGGCTAGTAAACCAATTCCAAATGCCTCACGCGTTTCAATCGCCCTTTCCGCTTTATTTTCTAGAACTTCTCTGGTTGCGTGCCCTATGACGTGTAGAATGACAGTGGTAATCAGTATTGCGGCGATAAGATATAGGATGCCTTCAAAGAGTTCTTCATTTTTCTTTGAGAATTCACCAACAACAATCTCAAAAACTTGCCAAGTTAATACACTAGCTATAAGTGCAAGTAAGACTCCTCCCCAGACCCATCTTGCCATAAATTCTCTCCCAGTTCTGTATAGTAGACTAATCAATACACCAATTATTAGTGCAGCTTCGAGAGCCTCTCGAAATCCAATCAGAAAACCAGCTTGCATATCCATTTTTTTCACATCTTATGATTAGGCTGCCCTAATTTAGGTCAACCTAAAAAACTCCACTATATATAATTTAGGCCACCCTAAATCCCAACGTACATATAACGATAGATTGGTTGTTTAGGGTTTCCTAAATTTTTTATACAACTCTTCTAATCGTTTAGTATGGCAATTATGGATGCACTGTCCGAGAGTGCTGAGATGATGATTAAGAATATTCATGAATTATCTATGGATGGAGAGCGAGTCAGAACATCTGATTTAGCTCAAAAAACTGATTTGAAGCCAGCAACTGTAACAGAGATGATTCAACGTTTGGGTGAGATAGGTCTTGTTGATTATCAGGCTTATCACGGTGTTTTTCTTACTAAACAAGGGCAGCATGTAGCCGATGTAATAGAACATAGGTTCAACATTCTTCAACGCTTTTTAACTGAAATGTTAGGGGTAGAGGAGGAAGAAGCAGCTGAGGTTGCTTGCCGAATGGAACACATCCTAACAAAGGATGTTGAAAATCGCTTAAGCAATTTCTTAGGCGTAGATTCTGGTAAAGACTCTGATTTGTTTTGCCATAAAATTAATGTTGATTCAGAAAAAGAACTAGAATTTATTCCACTAACGAATTTTAAAGAAGGTAAAACGGGCAAGGTACGTTTGATCTTAGAAAAAAGTGAACTAACTAATACACTTGAACAAGCAGGTTTGTCTCCAGGTCGCAGCGTCATTGTTAAAAAAGCTAATGGCAAATCATATGATATTGAAACTGAGGACGGTTCTTTGTCGTTAGATAGTGATTTAGCAGCTAAGATCATAATGCAGAATTGATGTCTTCCAAAGGTATTCTTTACATAATCATTAGCGGGCCTAATAGTTACCAACGAGCTATGGAGGGTCTCAGAATGGCTGAGTACCAATCTGGTGATGGAACTCATGGCGTAGCACTTATGCTGCAAGGTGAAGGCGTTGAATGGTTACGTGAAGGTGATGAAGCCTATCGGAAAGAAATCCAAACATCAATTGGCGTCGTACATGAATTAGGTGCAGCAGTCTTTGTATGTGGAGCTTCACTTAATGAGCATGGTCTCACTGCTACAATGGGCGATTATAAATTTTTGAATTCATCAGCTCCTAAGAGAATAAGTCAAGTAGTAACTAAAGGCTGGCAGATTGCCACATTTTAGTATCAAAAAGACTATATTCAGGCTTCTTCTGCAGGCATAATATAGCAGTCTAGAATCGTTTTTGGTCTGCTAATAGGAAACTAAAAATGGGTACGAAGGAAGTAACAGACACGGATTTTCAAGAGACGGTCGAAGGTAATGATTTAGTTCTAGTTGATTTTTGGGCACCTTGGTGTGGCCCATGCAAGGCAGTAGCCCCAGTTTTGGAAGAAATTGCAGCTGAGAATTCAAATGTTCTCATTGCTAAAATGAATACAGATGAGAATCCAAATACAGCCTCACAACATGGAATAATGTCAATTCCTACGATGATGATATTCAAAAATGGTCAACTTGTTGATAGATTAGTTGGAGCCTTACCAAAACCAGCAATACTTCAAAAATTAGAACCTCATTTCTAGAATTAACTAATAATTCTTACGTCAGCTTCTTGTAATTCTTTCATTAGTTTGTTACTATCATCCTTTGACAAACAACATTTTAGAGAATATACTTCATACATTCTGTGAAAGCTACTAGCTATAACATCAACACCTCTATCATTCTCCTTAAAAGTAACATTCAACAATTTCTTCATAGGTATTCCTCCGTTTCGTGGTTCGCCTTCCATAATCAATCCTATATCCTGAATACTTAGATTTCCTCCTTCGACCACTAAGTGGTCACCATAGATCATCATCCATCTACCTTTTCTGGTTACATCTTCCCATGCTGATGATGCTGGCAAAGGTGGTCCACCTTCAGACAATACTTCGTCAGGATTATCAATCCAGTTATCTTCATTCCAAATCTCTGTAGGAATTTTCTCATCCTGAAGCAAAGTTACAGGAATCCAGTCCTCACCATCCCAGAATAGTGCATCTTTAGTTAATTCTCCATTTTTCACATCATCAATAATCCTTTGAAGAGGGATAGGTCCATAAATTTCTCCTTCCACTTTAACAGGGAATTCTTGTTCTTTTTCGTTCATTTAGGCCTCGTAAACATATGCACTCTTAGAATTTAAATCAGGCACTTCACCTAACTTCCATCCTGGTGCGGTTGTTTCTGCATAGTAATAACCTATTTGGTTATCTTTTCCCTCGTTTAAAACATAGTATATTCCTTCAGCTCCAGTAACATTGACTCCTACTGCTGCATGCCCATAACCTTCCCATGCTTCAGGAATAATAACCATAGCAGTTTCATAACCTAATGACTCTAGAATCGAAATTAGAAGGGCTGAAGTATCTTCGCAATCTCCCGTTTGTTCGACTAGAGTTTCGATAGGATATCTCGGATACTCTCCGACGCCAACGGTTAGATTGTCTTCTGAATATTTTAGTGCCTGTACAAAACTCATGATGAAATTAACTTCTGCTAAATCATCAAATTCTTTTTCAGTGGCTATTTTTCTTAAATCTTTACCTATTTCAATAACAGCTTCTTCATCCTTAGTTACAAAGTGAATATAGTCTTCATATTCTTTGATAGAGTGATCCTGATTAGTATAATATGAATATCTTGCGGGATCAAAACTATAACTTATTTGGTATTCAATAGCGTTGTATTGCCAATTGTATGATAAAAGATATCCAAAACTATAAGTTTCAATTTTCACAAAGATTCTTGCATCATCATTTTCATTTGAATTATCTAACGATCCATCAAGTGTCCCATTGTTTCCTTGTTCCCAAGATTTTGAACTAAGATTATAATTTATTGTAGCTCTATAGCTATCATTCGAATCACTTATGTCAAATTCTTCTGGATTTCTAAATTTGTAGTATACTGCAATTACTGTGAAATGATGCTCAGTTTCGTTGTCAGGTACATTTATTTCGAATTCAGCGTTCAAGTCAAATTGCTGTTGCCATGGGACTCTCCAAGCCACATTTCCATTGTCAAAACGGTGTAGTTCTTTATCACCTTGATACAGGTAAAAAACAAGGGGAGCATCCTCTTTATTATTCTGTTTATCGATTAACTCAACCCATTCAAATGTAAATTTTAGGGCCAAATCATTTAGAGGATCTATATCTTCTGTATCATTGTATCCATCATTATCATCATCCGTATCTTCGTTATCTCCTATTCTATCTAAATCATGGTCTGAATGTTCATTGGGATTCTCTGGAAAATGGTCATAAGTATCATTATACCCATCATTATCATCATCCGTATCTTCGTTATCTCCTATTCCGTCCTTGTCATTATCATTCCATTCATTCATATTGTTAGGGAATTCATCCTCATCATTTGGCACCCCGTCAAAATCACTATCATGTCTGTATTCATTAACAATAACCCCAATCAGAGAACCCACAACGATAATAGATATAATTTTGTTACTTTGACTCATTTATATTCCCAATAAATCTGGTAATTCACTCATATTTGTAAAAGGTATTGCTCCAGCACTACTCAATTCATCTTCTGAACACAATTTAATGAGACCATAAACTTTGATATTTGCCCGAACAGCCGCCGTAACGCCAGGAATACTGTCTTCTATCACTACACATTCTTCAGGTATAAAATTCATTTCGTTTGCAGCATATAGAAATAAGTCAGGTGCAGGTTTAGGGATTCCTACCATTGAGGCTGTAAATATATTTTCTCCGAAATATTTGCTTAATCCTGTTAATTTCAATGATCCATTTACATGTATAGGATCTCCATTCGAAGCAACACATACAGGTACAGATACATTATCAAGAAGTTCTTTAATTCCATCCATAGGAAGCAAATCAGTCTTGTAAGCATCGCTCACTTTTTGGATTAATCTTGGCAACCAATCTTTAGGAATGTCTCTTTGTGACAATTCCTTCATTCCGTAAATCACAGCGTCTAGAGTTTTCCCTCCGAACATTTTCGTAGCTTCTTCACCCGTAATATCAATACCCAATTCGCCAGCCATCTCGGCAATTACTTCATTGGTCAAGTGTTCACTATCGACTAGTGTCCCATCACAATCAAAAATAATGCATTTTACTGTCATCTAATAGACCCTTACATCTTCACATTTCATTATTTCTCTAAGAAAAGATGTTGCATATGTACCCTTGTGTAACCAGAAATTAAATCTCGGACACCCTTCGTTATCAAGTTCCCATTTCAGATTATTAATTCTTTGACACAATGGCCGATACATTCCTAGCGAAGTAAATTGGTAAGCCTCATCTATTGTAAAGTCCTTGAAATCTATTTTTTCATCAGACATAACCATCCTTTCCAATTCACCTTGTACACCCTTGGTATATTCACTTTTTACTCCAGGTAAAAGTCCTACAACCCATGCTTTACCTTCCATACAACGCTTTTCTAACTTTTTCTGATTTAGTTTTGTGACTTCTATTACTTTTCTTTGGTCAGGCCCTCCATAGATATCTACAGGAACTACATTATCCCCTATCAATGGTTTGTGAAGTTCAATTCCTTCTTTTATTCTTAAATCAATAATTCGATTAAACATTGCACTTTGATAAGCATGAACAAACATCTTAGACAAACTTTCGGGCAATTGTTTTAGAGCTCCAATGTAATCGTTTTTCCTTCTTGTTAGATGTCCTATTATTTGCCTTTCAAAGAGTAGATTGTGTGGATACTCTTGAAGTGCTAATTTGAAATCTTTAGTTTTTTTTAGGTGTTTTCTGGCTTCAAAACCAGATATTTCTGTATCACCTTCAGATAAATAATCCCAAACAGCCCCTTCATAATCGCCCTTTACAATTTTCTTTCCGACCAGATGTGTTATAGGTCTAACGGCACCAAAACGTTGAATTCCAAAGTAATTCGGGAACCCTTCTTTTAATTCTGCAACCAGCTTTTCAATATCCTTTTTTTTACCATTTATATCAGATATTTTAATTATAAATTTATTTCCGACTAAATTCCCAAGCCTTATTGGTTTAATTGCCTTATGTATAAATTCAATCTCTACATTCTCTATGTTCAAATTATTTATTTCATTGTGTCCTGCCATCAATGAAAAGTATTGTGTCGTCAGTGCACGTTTATCTTTGGTCCCAGCAAATCCAATTGCTTTTTGTCCAATTCCTAATTTTCTTGATAATTCTTTAGTCAATACATGTGTATCCCAATTATTTGCAGTTATTTTTACAATACTATGTTTTCCATGGTTGTTTTCTTTCGACCATATCCAATGTGCTTTGTCGTTGTTACTAATTATTTCTTCAACATTAAAATCTTCTGGTATCTTACGAAGTTTACCACCTATTCCTTTGGAATGTGAAAGATATCTTTCTTTGCCTACTTCCGGTCTAGCCGGTAAAATCATGAACCTAAGCTAATTTATCGCGAATTGTCTTTATATCAGCGA
Organism: uncultured archaeon; assembly: GCA_964578995.1. Lineage (GTDB taxonomy): Archaea > Thermoplasmatota > Poseidoniia > MGIII > CG-Epi1 > CG-Epi1. Next base: position 22,469 of record CAZOEZ010000006.1, on the reverse strand, counting down.
CAATGATATCCACAGCTTTTTGGATTGCTTTTTTAGGTGTTCCTTTCTTTGTTCTAACGTAAAATTTAGGATGATCTAAGACGATATGCCCCATATAGTAGGAAGCATAATCAACATCAGGATTGGCTAGGGTGTGATTCATCAAAGGTCCTAGTAATGTTTCATTAGCACCACGTACCTCTATTTCCAATTCGTTCTTTGTCTTGTTAATTACGGAAACTTCCATGGAGTTGTGCGGACTTAGAGGGGTATTATAAAGATTGGGCGAGCTTAACAGCCTTAGTTCTTTCAATCTCAGATGCTGTTGTTTTTATTCCAAGAGGTGAGAATACGCTTGAACTCGCAAAATGTCCTAGTTCATTCAAGCATATTATTATTTTGTTTCTTTGTGGTGTTTGCCCTATCTCAGCAATTCTAGCAATATCGTTAATGTCATACAATCCTGGTGGCCCATCAGCTTCTTCACTCAATCTTTCAAAAAATTCACCTAACTTTCCGTCACAATCTGAGGGAACAAGATCCTTTTCGATTATTTTGCCAACCCACAAAGGCCCTCCAGCATCCCTTTCCTCTTCTTCCACAATTTCCATATCTGTGTTTATCCATTTCAATTTCACATTATTTTTTTTGGTTAATCTAACAAAAACTCGTAAGTGATGCCCTTCTGAATAGCACAATAGTGGCTGAATCCCCTTCCCAATTTCAGAGGCTATTGAGTGTATTTTACTTAACATAATTCTTACTCCCATTTCCTTTGCAGCTACTCTTCTCATAGATCTGGCACCGTATCTTTTCATACAGATTGAAGGTTTAGCACCACACAATACAGCAGTGTCTGTAGCCGATACTCCCAAAATTCCATTGTCATTCAATCCATTTAGTGCAGCTTCTAGAAATGGGGCTGGCGTTCCGAAAGGATCAATATCTATACAATCATATTTTTTTTCCTGAAGCACCTCTTCTACAGGTTTATTGTAAATTTTACTTTTAATTCCATTTAGTTTCAGGTTTTCAGTTATAGTATTTGTGGCTAAAATAGAGGTATCACAAAATTCTACATTTAGTCCAGCCTCTAAAATAAGTCTTATTCCTCTTATTCCTGAAGCGGCTAATCCATCAAGTACAATTCCTTCTATTTTGAGTTCTTTTGCAAAAGCTACATGCAAATCACGACTCATTTCCATAGCTGGGTTGTAGAAAACACCCTTTGCTTTTCCTGGACCTTTGTCTTTACCAGAAAGATTTGCCTTGAATACAGCTCTGCCTTCTTGATGTTCTTTCACACCATTCCAGTTTTTAGAATATTAACTGCTTTAGAAGGTAGAATAGCGGAATTTATAGGTGTAACTTCTAAAGTTCTTAGATCATCTCTCTTGCGGATTGATTGTAATAAGGGATTCCTAGATCTTTTGTGCATAGTAATTAACATCGGTTTTCCACATTTCAATGCTTCCTTTAATATTGCACTGAATTCTTTTGATTCAGATACTAATTTCCCTACTTCATCAACTAATATGAGATCAGCTTCTTCAATAGCCTTAGCGACTGCTTCTGTTGCAATTCTATTAACGGCATCTAACCTTATTCCTAAAGGCGTTGATTCAGGTGTTTTTCCAGGAACTCTTGGTTTAACATCCCATCTAACTGATGCCGATAGCTCTTCTTCCCCTGTTATATAGTTCTTTAGATTGTAACCTACAATTTCGTCCTCTTCGCGAATAGGGTGAGTGGTAAATCCACCGATAATAAATTTATCTTCAATCATTTTTGCTATTCTCAGAACCGTCCTAGTTTTACCAGTGCCTGGTTGGCCAGAGATAGCTACCTTTACGGGAATCATTACTTGGCGCCCATAATTGGTGCGTATGTATAAGTATTTGTCCCAGTGCCCAACTTAATTCTTCAGTCTTTCTGGACAGCCTTTTCTTCTAGAACAGTTATTACATTTTCCCACTCTTTTGTGGTTTCGATGAGCTTCCATATTACCCTTAAGAATATCATTCATTTCCTCTAATTTTTCTGTAACTAAAACTCTCAAATCGGAATCCCATTTTACTTCATGTGGTTCATTTTCAAAACCATATCTTATCTGGCCGCATCTAGGTTTGCTTACAAATGTCTCTTCAGATAATAAGCAGTAAGCTCCAATTTGTAAAACGTGACTAAAAAAAGGTGCTTTGGGTCTTCTACCAGTTTTTACTTCTACAGGAATCCTCATACTGTCTTCTTTTATCAAATAATCAGGCCGTCCTGCTAAATTATAATTCTCAGATTTTAATAAAGGAGTTTCTTTTGTCAAACCATCAGGCGTTTCAATGTCAGTTTCTCCTAATTTGTAATCATCCCTTAATTTGTCTATTTTTTCAGTAGATAATAATAATTTATAAAGGAAAAATGAGGCAACTAACATCCATCCTATCCCAATTATAAGTAGTATGAATCCTAGGTGTTGTCTTAATTCATTACTTGAAATCAATAGTATGATTAAAGCTAATGTGACTAATGACATAATCATTGCAACGACAGTCATTAGAGTTGTTGATGTTTCTCTTGATTTTTCTTCTTCAACAAGCAGATTTTTTAGTGAATCTCCCATCTCTTTATGCTTTTCAACACCTGTATTGACTTCCTCACCCTCAGCATCTACACCTTTCAAATCTAAGTGCCAAGATAAAGGGCAATATCCATAACGCTCCATTTCTGAAGCTGAAATAATTTGCTTGGGCATGGGTTGAGTCCGGGATTGCGTCCGAGATTGAGGTAATGATAGCTACGTATAAAGACTGTTATTAGAATTCTAAGAATTGGTCATGCCATGCAAGGTTTCCATAGTCTTTTATTTTGTAACTATAGACAATACTTTGTTTACCTTCTTTTCCGCTAAATTCCAAAACAATAAGAAGATCATATTCATCTGCATGAGGCCCATCAAATAGTAATGGAGGAAGCTTAACTGATTGCTTTGCTTGTAGTATTCCGGGGTAATGCGTTTCAGTTTCTAACATTTCACTACCATTCCAAACTGAACTTTTTATTTTCAAATCGGTTATTTCTTCTGTTCCTGCATTATTTATTTTAGATTGAACAAATAAGGCAGAGTATGAGCTATGATACACAGTATCAATTTCAATTTCAGTTCTTGGTATGATATAAGAATAACATATGAATATCAGGAATAGAGCCAGTACTACAGTTCCCGATTTGACTAGAATTCTTTTTTGCTCTCTACTAAATATCATAAGCTTGCCTCCAGAGATGCAATTAGGCTCATACCAGGCTCTGGAAGGATATAATGTTTTTCATTGTTACCCAATTCAGTATCTATTCCATTCTTTTGAACACCCAACCAAGTTGGAAGAATATGATGGCCAGCTACACTCTTGACGCGTAAATCCATCAACACTGCTGAGGTTTTCAATTTTATTGGTCCAGCTTTTAATTCACCACCTATAGCAAATGACAATTCACCTCCTTTTGCGTTTCCTAATTCAAAAACAGGATATAATCCAAATAATTGTTTTGGAATGATTTCAACATGTTCTACATCATTTGCTCGAATTACCATATAGTCAAGATAAAATTGCGGTGTTGCAGGTGAATTTGTAGACATTAGATATGCACTTTCAATTCCTTGTGGAGAATCAATTATGTAGTTAGCTCCCTCTAATCTCATACTTGTATTATCTCCTACATTAACAACATCAATGAATGTTCCTGAATGTCCGCCAGTGTAACCTTCCTCGACTCGTAGTGTAACATCAATTTCGGGGGAACTTGTAGTTACAAAAAGATCAGGGAATCCTTGAAAAATAAATGCTTCATCCATATCAAAGTCATAATTGGGGTTAATACCCATGTGAAATGATTCTGGTACATCATGAACAATTGCCTCTGCAGATCTCCAATCACCATAATCTTTGTTTGCCGTTTTTACCCAAATATAGTCTACTAACCCTTCAGCCTTGTAAATGATGTCTATTTCTTTACCAACTATAATGTCTGCACGTAAGTCCTTTGGTATCTTAGAGAAATAAATTTCATTGAAAGAATTTCCAGTTCTATTATGAGTTTTAAGATAGGATTTCCCAATACCTCCAGTATGTTCTATGTCGAAAATAGCGTCTAGATCTCTTTCTTTACTTTTACCAATATTGAAATGTGCATCAATATTATTGTTTTCTCCGACTTCATCTAAGAAAAGTTCTATAGCAGTTTCATTTATTCCTCTATCTATGTCTAGATAAATCCATTTAGTTTTTGGAGACCAATCACCTAGGTTTAAATTAATTATATCGGGCTCCCCAAAGTCTGTTGTAAGTACTGCTGAGGTTACAGTCCCTTCCAAATAAAGGCGAAGAGCATTTCCGTTATCATTCTGTCTCAAAACAATCCCATGAGTCCATGCTAAGTCCATCCCAGTGACATTTCCTGAATCTAGGCCCAGTATGACCCTTGAGGGTGCACTTGAGGAATTAAAATTCACATCAATTTTATCACCTAAACTAACATCTAGATTGATAATCTCAGGTAGTGCTGTACAGCTGTCTTGTGGCTCTGTACAAGGCACAGCTAATTCCAGTCTGCTTTGTGAGACTTCATCCTCAACAAGTGCATAGATTGAACCCAATGGTTTATTAGACTCAAAAGTTACGTTTCCTACTAAGGAGGAGTCCTCTTCGTTACGATCATCTAAGAAAACAGAGGCATTCAAATCAAAATTATCTGGTAAATCATCAATTCTGAAAAGTACACTCTTATTAGCAAAATTGTTAATATCTACTAATAATCTTTCCATAGATGGAACATCATTGTTAAAATCCACAAGATTAACATCTAATTTAGTTCCTTCTCCTTCAGGATCCCATAATTTAATTCCAATATTTGGTGAAATTCCTCTAACATATGCTTTCATATTCATCCCACCGTCATCAGACATATCAAGTGTTATTCCTTCAGTCCAATAAGTTTCCAATTCTGTAGAGTCCCCTAATTCTATTTCAAGGGCAATTAAATCAATTGCTTGATTTGAAGTGATATCAAATTCTAAAAGATTCTCATTGATATCCATTTCTATATCCATGTTACCTGGTAAATTTGGTACGTAAGCCTCAATACGGTATGGGTTTTCTTCATCTAATTGTTCAATCACTAAGTAAACAGATCCAATTTGCTTATTGGTATTCATGCTTACAGATCCTTGAAGTGTCAAATTGTCAACGGTTGCATTCAAAATTAAATCTGCCGTCAAATCAAGATCAAGACCAACAGGTATATTTTCAATAAAGGCAGTTACTTTAGGACCAATTATACCGTTTTCTTGGAAAATAAGGTATTCGGCAGTCTCACGTGAATTAAAATCCTCAAGGCTGAGTTCAAGATCTATTTTATCACCTTTTGATGTGTAATTCGCATCGGCAGATTGCGGTAGTCCTTTCAATAGCATTCTTGCACCAAGAATAGTTCCTCCATCAACATCTTTTTGACTGGACCAGAGCCCCTCTACCCATTTTGGTTCTTCATCGAGTAGGTCAATATTTCCTTTATTCACCCATGCGGTGATTGAAACTTCTTCTTCCATGTTGTAAACGAATCTAGCAACAGTTTCGAATGATTCTACATTTGTCACAAGGTTAACTGAGAGTCCTGCAACCATGTTGACTAAGGCTGTTCCAATATCAGATAGCCCCTCGATGAATCTTGCAACATCCTGAAGATCGTTTACCTCACTTGTATCGCTACTGATTATGCTTCCAGCATCGAGTATAGGAATCGTTACTACAATCTCGGCAGGTAAGGAATCAATGAAGACATAAGCGTCTAGGCCTTTGTAATCTTCTTCGTAAGAAGTATCATCCAAAGCCCCTACTTTGAATTGGACCGGTTTCATATGATTTATTTTGAAATCAGCTAGTTCACCACTTCCGTCATCATCTAGTCTCAGTGATTGTAGCCAGATGAGATTACCTGCTAGGCTAGCCGTTTCATTACCTAATCCCATATTATTTTGGTACAACATCACGGAACTTCCATTGTAGTCTGAATGGTCCCATACCCATATCGTGGCCTTTTCATCTTCAGTCACATTGGTAATTGCAAAAGTGAAGTTGAACCAGCTATCAGTTATGAGTCTTAGATCGCCATCTGCACTCACAATCTCTGCCGACCCTGGTAAGTGTTCTAGCTGGACATATGAGTAAATTCCCGTCGCGAAACTGGTGAACGTGATGTGCTCTATTATTTCATCACCATCTACACCGCCAGCATAAACTAGATTCCCATTATCTACGTTGAAGGTAGTATTGGTTGGAACATTACTGAGTGTTATATTAGCCCAGTGAGAGGTTTCACCTAAGTCATCAATTCCTTCGAAATAGACGCGAAACGGCTTTTCCCGTTCAGGTTTCATTGATAACGAGATATTAGTAATCCCACTCCGCGAATAGAAATCAATATCACCGATATCAGTTATCCTAGCACTAAAGCTGTAATCCTGATTTTTTAATGATACGGCAGATCGATTATTTGGGGCATTTGCATCTAGATATGCCGATTCATTGTACATGGCAAAATAATCATCATTACTTCCATCATCCATTTCTAGATATCTGTCACTTGTCAGATAGACGAATATATGATCAATGTAAGTCGGTTTGTTCTGCCTATTTCTGATTCTGGCAGCAACCTCTCCGTCACCTTCACCGATGGTCGAGTCCAGTACTGCTTTTGGAATTGACCTTAGCAAATCACCAATGTAAACGATTCTGCCTGCCAATCCCAAAAGAATGTCACTTATGAATCCCCCTACCAGATTGGCATTCAGATCCTCTTCATCGTTATTGATAGGAATGTCAGATCCTCCAGTTTCATCCAGTTTTAGGTTTCCTTCAAGAATCAGGCTTTCTGGCATGTTCTGAATTTCCAGACCTGTGAATAATCGGTAGTCATGGTCCGACCATGTAGCTCCTCTGCCATCCTCAGTATAGTATTCATAGTCACCATATACGATTGAATCTACTGGTTCTGTGGCATGAAACTCCACAACAGTCCAATTTTTATTAGCAGTTGTTTCGTTTCTGACCTCTAGCCAGAATGCGGCATTCTGCATGTTGAGTTCATCTAGACATATCTCTTCCCCCGATTCTTCAATAGAACATACTGGGACTCCTGTGATGTCAGCGACTATATGTGAGAGGAATGCGTCTTCTCCTTCACCAGGATGAAGATTGTATTCGTAGTATTGGAATGCCAGGTTAAATTTTTTGTTGGTTTCGCTTTGAGACGTTGTTTCTGAGGGACGTGCGTAAACCTCTACGGCATCCCTTTCAATGTTGTTTTGTATTGTCTCCGATACTATTCTTACACTGATTTTCCTCGGTATCTTACCACGAGGGTTGTCGAGATCGACTTTGATAAATGTTATCTCCTCTAATGCGTCACCAGGATTGGATGTTGTTCCACTGCTCCAGTTATACTTCAGATACCCTATTGTTACATCCATAGAGTCTATTCCGTTGTTGTCCGGTTCCTCAGTCTTGTTGTTCATTTCGACTGTTATTTCATATGGTGCATTAACGTAATCAACATCTCCCGGATTTATTCCGATACCAGACAGGTTACCTCCAATGGTAAAAACGAATTCTTCAATAATTACAGTCAGATTGTATGTATCTGGGATTTCATTTGCAGGAAATTGGGTGTTTACTCCCCAGACATAAGTCTCTTCTCCCGAATCGTCCTCAGTTTCCTGAGTGTAAGTTATTCCCCTTACAACAGCGACGTCAAGTGTCTGATTCAAATCCTGATCTAGTTCCTCAAACTCGAATGATATGCCTACATTAGCTTCTATACCAACACTACCATCTAATGGATTAATGTCAGTTTCTTCATTCAAGAGATCGTTGACCACAGGTATCAATCTGGCTCGGATTTCATTCTCTCCATCTTCGTCAATATCGATTGGAACCCATGCAGCATCGCTTTCGTCTAAACCAGCTAAGAAAATCCCAATAAAATCAACAAAGGGCCCTTCTATCCCAAGTGCTTCAAACCAGACCCATATTAGGCTTGCTGAGGCACCGAAGAGAGTACTGATTAGCGTTGCCTCTTCTACTCCCTCTTCACAACTTTCATTCTCTGGTGTACCTTCATCGCACCCACCTACGTCAATCATTCCATTTCCGTTGGCATCATAGGCCCAGTAGATTAGGTAAGTTTCAGTAAATATTGATGCCAAGGTCCCCAGGAATGAATCCTGGTAAAAGTCTGTTTCACTCAGCATTGTCTCGATGATATCGGCTCGAATCGGTTGGGGATCATTAACTTCTGTAGGTTTCAATCCACGTTCTGAATAGTCGTGTACTATAGTCTCATAGTCATTAATATCTGCAACAACATCCTCACTTTCATCCTTGCTATTCATAACAACTTCACGGGCTTCTAATAATGATAAATCAAGTTCATTTCCTTCGTGTATTGACCTCAGGAAGTTCAATTCATCAATTACGTTTTTGTCCACTTGGTCGTTTCTTTGATTAACACTTTGGAAAAAGGTATCCAATTCTTGAGCAGTGCCATAATTTGCTTCAAGATTAGTAGGTCCTGTGGCTACAGGCACCATTACAACCTGAAGAATCATAACTAAAACTACTGAAATAGTGATAACACGTTTTCGATTCAGCACCTTGAATGAGGATATCTTCATTATTATTATTGAGAAACCATCTCTATAAATAAGGTTATTAGTCATAAATAATAGATTGATTTTATATAGTGAATCAATTTCGATGTGAAAATGAGTGACGAGCCTTTACAAGATATCATCGCGGATGAAGGAGCTTTTAAGGGAGAAACTGACGAGAGTGAATTAGAAGCCTTAGTCTCTAAATTAAAGACTAATATCTTGATAATAGGTAGTGGTGGAGCAGGAAACAATACACTTACTAGACTCTACAAAGAGGGAATGACTACTATTGAACTATTAGCAGTTAACACTGATGCACAACACCTCCTCAACACTCCAATTCCACATCGGATGCTTATTGGAAAGCAACTAACTAAAGGATTAGGTGCAGGTTCTGAACCAAGTACTGGCGAAGGCGCAGCCGAAGAAGCTAGGTCCGAGATTTTAGAAGCATGTCAAGATGCTGACATCGTTTTCCTTACAGGGGGCCTTGGTGGAGGCACAGGTACAGGATCACTCCCTATAATTGCAAAACTAGCAAAAGAACGCGGGGCCCTCACAATTGCAATAGTAACTCTTCCATTCAGTAATGAAGGAGCGCGCCGTAATAGAAATGCTCGTTTAGGATTAGAACGATTACGTAAGTCTGCAGATACAGTTATTGTGATTCCAAACGACAAATTATTACAGGATGAGATTATGAATTTACCATTAAACTTAGCTTTCCGTCAAGCAGATGAGATATTGGGTAATGCAATAAAATGTATGACCGAAATAACATCGCAAGGTGGCTTAGTAAACATAGATTTTGCAGATATGCGTTCTATTATGGATGGTGGAGGCGTAGCGATGATTGGAATGGGCGAAGGTCAAGGTCAAAATCGTGCATCGGATGCCGTTATTGCTGCATTAACATCTCCTTTGTTAGAGATAGATATTGGAGAGTCTGAAGGGGCACTTGTGAATGTTACTGGCGGGGATGATATGACTCTCCAAGAAGCCCATGAAGTTGTCAAAGAAGTACATAGTAAGATTAATAAAGATGCCCGAATCATTTGGGGAGCTTCGATAGATTCTACTCTCGAGCATCAGATACGAGTGATGCTCGTAGTTACTGGTGTCAAATCTCCTCAGATATTGGGACCACCGTCGGGAGTGGATGATGGGTTGCAAAGTAGATACGGAATAGAATTCGTACAATAACCACATGAGTTTCATCGGAAAAATCTGGCAAACGCAAAACAAGCTTGAGGAACGTTTCAGGCGAATTGGTAGGGGTCAATATGGTCGCGTTTTACGCTTAGCCCGTAAGCCTACTACAGATGAATTTGTAAAAAGTTCATGGGTTGTAGGAATAGGCATTGCAATTGTAGGTGCAATTGGTTTTATCGTCTATTATGTATGGTTAAAAGCACCACCTATTATATCAGATTTATTAGGAATTTAAGAAAATGGCAAGATTCATTGAAGAAGAAGAAGCGAATGAAGATGGTTCTGACGCACCATCATCAGATACTCAAATATATACGATGAAATCCCAAATAGGACACGAGCGAACAGCTAGTGAAAGGTTGGCAGATAGAGTAAGAAGAAGTGGAGCGCCAATATTTGCTATTCTAGCTCCTTCTAAATTACGAGGATATATTTTTGTGGAAACAAATAGCCCCGAGGCTCTTCGTGATAATCTCAAAGGTTTAACACATGCTAGAGGTATGGTCATGAATAAAGGTAAAGGATATGGCCGTTCAAAAGAGCCCGATACTTTTGGAGCCACCAGTCTTGAGGAATTAAAACCACATTTAACACCGCCACCTGCAGTTTCAGGAATTGAAGAAGGAAATATTGTTGAAGTTATTTCAGGTCCATTCAAGGGTGAAAAAGCCAGAGTTCAACGTATTGATCAATCAAAAGAAGAAGTTACAGTTGAGTTATTCGAAGCTATGGTACCAATACCAATCACAGTTCGTGGTGACCATGTTCGAGTTTTAGAAAAAGAGGTTAATTAATGGGAGAAACAGTGGAAGCATTAGTAAATGCTGGCAAAGCATCTGCAGGTCCTCCTTTAGGTCCTGCATTGGGGCCCTCAGGAGTAAATGTCAAGGAAGTAATTGATCAAATCAATTCACGTACTAAAGATATGGAAGGTATGCAGGTACCCGTCAAAGTTAAAGTTGGAGATGACAAGAGCTTTACGATTGAAGTTGGAACGCCACCAGCATCTTCACTTATTAAACAGATTTTAGCAATTGAGAAAGGTTCAGGGGAGGCTGGAACGGTTGTAGCAGCAGATTTGCCGCTAGAAAAGGCAATCAAAGTAGCTAAGCAAAAGGGCCCTGGTTTGACTGGGGGTGACATTAAAGCCATGACATCAGAAATTCTTGGCGTTGCTAAATCAATGGGTCTTACTTGTGAAAGTAAGGATCCTAAAGAGATTCAGGCATCCATTAAATCAGGAGAGCTTGACGACAGGTTTTGATGCGGATTGTTCTGGCTATTGGAGGCAACGCACTCCTTCAGTCAGGCGATGATGGAACTGTCGAATCCCAATCACTTAGGGCTTTTGAGTCTCTTTCAAATATACTTCCACTTTTATTAAGCAGAGAAAAATTATTACTGACCCATGGTAATGGTCCACAGGTTGGTAATGCACTATTACGGGCTGAAGCAGGAATTCCACAGACCCCACATAGGCCATTAGATTATCTTGTTTCAGATACACAAGGAGGGATAGGTTATCTCCTTGAGCGCACTCTTAGAAATATAGTGAAGAAAAACAGTGGTGAACGGGAAATAATGACTATGCTTGCACAGGTTAGAGTAGATTCTAAGGATCCGGCACTCAAAAATCCAAGTAAACCTGTGGGTCCTTGGTTCAACATTGATGAAAAAGAGAATTTATCTTCAAAGGGCTGGGCTTTGACGCAGAGAGAAAAAGGCGTCCGTCGAATGGTCCCTTCACCAAAGCCCAAAGAAGTTATTGAATTAGAGATTATACGTTCACTATTTGAGAATAGAATTCTTTGTATAACGGCAGGCGGAGGAGGAACTCCTGTAGTTCATAAATCAGATGGATGGCAAGGCGTTGAGGGTGTAATTGACAAGGATTTAGTTTCAAGCATTTTAGCAAAAGAGTTGAATGCCACCCATTTAGTCATAGCAACAGACGTCGAAAATGTTTGGTTTGGTTCTAGTAGAGAACCAATCGGTAAAACTAATACTGCTACATTACAGAAATATTATGATGCTGGTGAATTCCCCTCCGGTTCAATGGGTCCCAAGGTCCAAGCTGCTCTTAATTTTGTTAAATCAAAGCATCAGACTACTATAATCACATCGCTTTCAAACGTTATGCAAGCTTTAAATGGAAATGCAGGTACGATTATAACAATCTAAAGAAAATTTAGTTTATCTTCTTCTATTTTACGTCCACAATAGGTACATTGGATTTGGTGAGTTTCTTCATCTATAAGTTTAAAATTACTTGACACGCCTCTTTCATTGTTACTTATACAATTTTCATTTGGACAATGGACTATACTTGATATGAAAGACGGAATTTCTACCTTCTTTTTCTCCGCAACAGCGTAGTTACGAATTATATTCACTCTTGCATTTGGAGATAGTAAGGCTAATTTTTCGATTTCATTTTCATCTAGTTCACGGTCTTCAACTTTAATCATATCTTTACGCTTTTGTTTCTTGCTTTGAACATTTACTAGTAAACTTATCGTAGTTCCACTATCACTTAATCCCAGAATATCTAAAATTTTTCTTCCTCTTCCTGCTCTAATATGATCTATGACTGTTCCATTTCGAATGGGTTGTACCCTCAATAAATTCTCGCTCACTTCTTTGCTCCAATCAATTTTTCTAGTAAGGCCATTCTTACAGGCACACCATTGAAGGCTTGTCTAAAGTATGCAGCATGTTTTGTCTCGTCAACATCTGTTGAAATTTCATCAACCCTTGGTAAAGGATGTAGTATTTTCATCTTGGACTTTGCATTTTTCAACAATTCTGCGTTGATTTTATAGGCACCGGATACTTTTTTGTAATCTTCTAAATCAGGAAATCTTTCCTTTTGAATTCTTGTTACATAGAGTACATCTAAATCACCAAGTACTTCCTTCAAATCTTTATGGGTTGACCAATGACTGTCTAATTCATCAGTAACGTGTTCAGGCATTGCTAGACTTTCAGGAGAGATAAAGAAAAATTTAGTATTAAAACGATTAAGAGCTTGCGAAAGAGAGTGTACGGTTCTTCCGTATCTAAGGTCACCTAGCATTCCAACCTTTAAATTCTCTAATTTACCAATTTCATCTTTAATGGTAAACAAATCTAAGAGTGTTTGTGTTGGATGTTGTCCCGCCCCATCACCTCCATTAATTATCGGGACTTCTGAAACTTCTGAAGCCAATTTTGCTGCACCTTCCCTAGGATGTCTAAGTACCACTGCATCTGAGTATCCAGCAACCATTCTTATTGCATCTGACAATGTTTCACCTTTCAGGTGAGATGTTGCTGAGGGATCAGCAAAACCAATACAACTCCCCCCTAGTCTTTGCATGGCACTCTCAAAGGATAATCTGGTTCTGGTTGAAGGTTCAAAAAAGCATGTAGCAAGTATCTTTCCGTCTAATGCTTTCGATTTCTTATTTCCTTTTGCGACAGGCAATAATTCCTTCGCACGCTTCAAAATGCCCATGATGCTTTTATTGTCTAAATCTTCTATGGACACTATGTGCTTCATGGTCTGCTAACGAAGGGGGTTTTTTAAATTGGCTAACGGGTTGGACGTAAACAATATCAGTTTAAACTGGCCTTATATTGGAGTAAAAGATAGTCGGAGTACCTTTGAAAACTTTTGAAACGGTTGATGAAATTATTGATTATTATTTTCAGTCTAGCAGCCCTTTTCGAAGCAAAATGTATGTGGCTTTGGGTTCTCTTTTCGTAGTTTTTGCAATAATAGGTATTTGGATTCCAGGCTGGCCTACTGTGTCATGGGCCGTTCCTGCAGCTTTCCTTTTTTCGTTATCTAGTGAAAAGCTCTTTCGTTGGACTCTAACAAATGATTTTTTTGGACCTGCATTATTTAATTACTACTCAACAGGCAAAACACTCCCATACCATGTCAAAATCATTATAGTTTTTTTTATATTTCTTATGTCAGTTATTTCATCATATTTCGTATGGTTGGTTTCAACTAGAGGAAGTGGTGAATTAACAAATCCTTCTTCATGGGATGGAGCCGATCCTGGTTTTGGTTCAGGTACAATTCTTGTTGTTGGATTAGTTGGTATTTGGTATGTGTTATCTCAAGTCAAATCAAGATAGTTGTGTTAACTGTATAAACCCATTACTTGTAATGATATTATGACGGATAGTAAGAGGAAGCATAGACATGGAATCTACCGTTTTTATGCACCGATATACGATCGCTTCATGGCTCCTTCATTTGCAGATGGCCATTCCAAAATGTACAAGCCTCTTAGTCTCAAATCAGGAGATTACATATTAGAAGTCGGGGTCGGAACTGGTATTTCTCTAAAAAATATTCCTGATTTTGTTAAGGTAGATGCTATAGATTATAGTGAACCAATGTTAGTGAAAGCACGTAAAAGGCAAGAAAAGGGAGAATATGCTGCGAAAATAAATTTCCAACAAATGGATGCGCATGTTTTAGAATTCGATAACAATCAATTTGATCATTCTGTTGTGGCACATACTTTGGCAGTTGTAGCCGAACCTGAAGTGGTTCTTAGAGAGATTATGCGAGTTACTAAGTCAAAAGGTTTGATAGTCATCGTCAATCACTACAAAGATAGGAAAGGAATTATAGGTACAATATGGAATCCTTTTAGGAAACGGTTAGGTCTCGGAAAACATGTTAATTTTAAGCAATTGATTGAGAACTGTGGGTTAAAATTATTAAGTGAAGAACGAGTAAATCGATTTACTACACATTCTAGAATGTTAGTATGTATGGTTCCTTAGCTAAGATTGTGTTTTATCCAACTTAGTGTATCTCTTATCGAATCCTTAAGTTCCATAGGGTTCCACCCTAATGTTCCCCTTGCTTTGCTTGCATCATAATTGGTTATTTTGTTCATGTATTCCCTTACAGTTTCAGGCGAAACTCTAGGAGTATGGCCAAACATTGCTCTTGTAATCTCTAATCTAGCAAATAGTTTCATTTTCCACATAGGCACAATCTTTGTTGGAAGTTCTAGTTCGGGTTCTAATTCTTGGATAATACTCATTAATTCAAATCCATCTAAACATGAAGTACAGAGTATGTGCCTTCCTTCGGCATGGTTGTTTTCATAAGCTTTTAGATGCCCCAATGCAACATCTCTTACATCAACATATCCAAAAGTTTGAGGGGGTAATTCTTTCAATTCACCTTTCAAAAGCTTATCGAATAGCATTGTGCTTGGCGTATGCCTATGAAAATAGGGACCAATAACTGCAGTGGGATTGATTACTACTAGATCCATTTCAACGTTTTTTGCATAATCCCAGGCTCTTTTTTCCGCCTCGGTTTTTGCATAAGAATAAGGATGCTTTGACGCAGAGTTCCAATCATCTTCGGTAAGTGCTCTACCATTTGGTCCGCTTCGTCCTATAGCTGCTGTACTAGAGGTGAATATTACTTTCTGAACCCCGGCTCTATTTGCTGATTCTAGAGCATTAATCCCTCCAATTATTGAAGGATTGATTATTTCTTCCTTGGGGTTCTTAGCCCAGCTTTTGTACACTGCTGCAACTTGGAATAAACCATCAATTCCATCCATTGCCGAATCAATGGTTTTAGGTTCCATCAAATCCAATTCAACGAGGTCTATGTCTAATTTGGAAAGTGGTAATATCTTTTCTTTATCATTTTTATTTCTTACAGAGCCTCTTACGTTGTACCCCCTCTCCACTAACAATTTTGTTAGAGCATAACCAACATGTCCATTTGCACCAGTTACAAGGACATTCTTTCTGTCCATTTATTTGAATAAATTCTCTCTGTAAAATTTCAATTCTTCAATAGATTCAATTATATCGTCAAGTGCACGATGTGTTTCCATCTTAGGAGGTATTTTCGCATCTATTTCCGGACTCCATCTCATAGCCAATTCTTTGATTGATGATACATCTACAACACGATAATGTAGTCGCCTTTCTAATGTATTCATTTGTGCATCCAAGAATCTTCTGTCAGTTCCTATTGAGTTACCACATAGTGGAGGTCTATATTTTGTTCCTAAGTGTTCATTTAGAAAATCTAAAGTCTGCGCCTCCGCTTCTTCCATACTAATTTTACTCTCACGAACGCTATCCAATAAACCTGAACGATGGTGCATTTCATGCACGTAGTCATTCATACGCTCTAAGATTTTGTCATGTGCATGTATTACTAAATCGGGTCCTTCTGCAATTACATTAAGTTCAGAATCAGTTATAATCGTAGCAATTTCGATTATGCGATGTCTTTTTGGATCTAACCCAGTCATTTCTAAATCCAACCACACTAATTCTTGAGTCATAATTATGGATTAAGGGCCTATTAAATAGAATTTGTAGCGATACTGTCCTATAGTGCTCCCTAAGTGGTAAGTTGTGTCATTTTTTGCCCCTGAAAAGTTCACAGAAGAAGCGATAACGGGTCTAAAGACTGAATTAACGGATAAAGCAATTATTGCTGCATCAGGTGGTGTTGACTCTACAATTGCCGCAGTACTTGCAGCTAGAGCAGTAGGTGATAATCTTCTTGCAATATATGTTAACACAGGATACATGCGTCTTAATGAATCCCAATTTGTATCTTCTATGTTAGAGGATTTGGGTGTACAACACAAAGTAGTAGACGCTTCAAAACGATTTTATGAGGGATTGCAGGGAGTAATAGATCCTGAAGAAAAACGTAAAATTATTGGCGAATTATTCATCCGTGTTTTTGAAGAAGAGGCAAGAAAGTATGGTGGTAAATTCTTAGTTCAGGGAACCATTGCACCAGATTGGATAGAATCAGGTGGTGGTATGAGAGACACAATCAAATCACATCACAATGTAGGAGGACTACCTGAAGATATGGAGATGAAACTCTGTGAACCGATAAGAGAACTTTACAAAGATGAAGTGAGAAGTTTGGCTGAATATCTTGAAGTTTCAGTTGCACATCGACAACCATTCCCAGGGCCTGGATTAGCAGTTAGAGTAATGGGCGAGGCAACACCTAAAAGAGCAGAAATAGTTCGTCAAGCTTGTCATATAGTTGAAAATGAACTTGAATCTGCAGCTAGTGATGGCAAAATGGAGTTGCCTTGGCAATATTTTGCAGTATTATTGCCTGTCAAAACAGTAGGCGTTCAAGGCGATGTAAGGGCTTACAGTAATACAATTGCAGTACGTGCAGTTCAAAGTTATGACGCAATGACTGCTCAGGCACTTGACATTCCGCATTCCGTTCTTAGAAAAATCTCAGAGAGAATTACTAGAGAATTGAAATCTGAGGTCAATCGTGTTGTTTATGATATAACCGATAAGCCACCTGGAACAATAGAGTGGGAATAATTGGTGCCGGGGGCGGGGTTCGAACCCGCGGCCTTCGGATGTCCCAGGCATAGCCGGAACTATTTTTACCCTATGAGTCCGACGCTCTACCAGGCTGAGCCACCCCGGCTCCTTTGTGGTTGAATCACTAGGGGTTTTAAGTTTAAGTTTCGGTTATTCTTTATAACATCCCCTTAATCCACGAAGTGATGGAAGGTTCAAGTTCCAAGAAGTCGACGCCGAACACAGGTACCTATGATCCAGTATCATTAGAGACAGCAGTAGCTGAAAGATGGCAGAATGACAAAACGTTCGAGAATAGTATAGAACAACGTCGTAATTCCAAACCTTTCACATTCTTAGAAGGTCCCCCCACAGCCAATGGAAAACCTGGAATTCATCATGTTTTGTCCAGACTTTACAAGGATATGGTTTGTCGATGGAAGACTATGGAGGGACATTTAGTAGAGAGAAAAGGAGGTTGGGACACACATGGTTTGCCTGTCGAAATCGAAGTTCAGAAGCAATTGAACCTCATGTCCAACGAAGCAATTGAAGAATATGGTATGGAGGCCTTTAATCAAAAATGTAAGGAAAGCGTATGGACCTATGAAGAAGCTTGGAGGGAAATGAGTGAGCGAATGGCTTTCTGGGTTGATATGGATAATCCGTATGTTACGTTACATGATGAATATATAGAATCGGCTTGGTGGTCTTTGAAGCAGATGCATGACAAAGGCCTTCTCTTTAGAGGTCACAAAGTACTTCCATATTGTCCACAAACAGGTACAAGTTATTCCACACACGAAGTTTCACTTGGTTACAAGGAGGTCGCTGAACCTGCTGTTTACATAAAATTCCAGTTAGTTGATGACGCAGCTTCAATTTTGGCTTGGACAACAACTCCTTGGACTCTTCCAGGTAATGTGGGACTTGCTGTCGGCCCTGATGTGAAGTATTGTCGTGTTCGTATTACTGAACCACCTTCTGGAAATTGGGAAGGACGGGGCAGTTCTGAAGTCGGCGAAGAGTTAATTTTGGCTAAGGATCTTTTGTCTGATGTTTTACGGCATCAAGTTAAAGTGATTGAAGAGTTTTCTGGCTCTGAAATTGTTGGTAAAGCTTACCACCCACTATTTCCTGATGCAATAGACAGAGGCGATTCAGATACTGCTTGGACAGTTGTATCTGCAGATTTTGTTACTACAACAGACGGTACTGGTGTAGTTCATACAGCTGTAATGTATGGTGAAGATGACTATGCACTTGGTATGGAGGTAGGATTTCCTGCACAACATACAGTAGGAATGGATGGTAAATTCATCAGTGGAACTCATAATTCATTGGATGGGCGTTATGTGAAAGATTGTGATTCAGACATTATAAATCTTCTAGAACAAAACGGGAGGCTTTACAGAGAGCACATTTACACCCACGATTATCCGCATTGTTGGCGTACAGACCATCCTTTGTTGTATTATGCAATGGATAGTTGGTTTGTTCGTATGACTGCTGTAAAAGATCAAATCATAAAATATAATTCAGAAGTTGAATGGGCTCCCGAATGGACAGGCACTGGACGTGTTGGTGAATGGCTTCGTAATATCAAAGATTGGGCCATTAGTCGCGAAAGATATTGGGGCACTCCAATTCCAGTTTGGATTTGTGAAGATTGTGATCATGAACATTGTATTGGCAGTATCGAAGAAATGAATTCAATGAAAACTGATTCTTCTCCCGTTCCTAGAGAACTACACAGACCGTATGTAGACGATGTAAAACTTCACTGCAGTAATAATGGTTGTAAGGGCGAAATGATTCGTGAACCCTATGTTATGGATTGCTGGTTTGATTCAGGTTGCGCTTCTTTTGCTCAGTGGCATTATCCTTTTGAGAATAAAGACAAATTTAAGGGAAGTTTTCCTGTAGATTATATTTGTGAGGCTGTGGATCAGACACGCGGTTGGTTTTATTCACTTCTTGCCGTATCAACAACAGTTTTCGATAGTATTTGCTACAATAGATGCCTTTCTTTAGGTCATATTTTAGACAGTGAAGGAAAGAAAATGAGTAAATCTAAAGGAAATGTAGTTAATCCTTGGGACCATTTTAACAAAGAAGGAACAGACGCTATTCGTTGGTACATGACTACGCAAAGTGCGCCTTGGAATCCTATGAACTTTGATCCAAGAGGTGTAAGAGAAACATACGCAAAAATGTTCTTAACTTTATGGAATGTACACCGTTTCCATGCTGATTATGCAGTTTTAGACAATTTTAATCCTAATGATAAATCTACATTTGTACCAATCGGTAAGCGTAGTCCACTTGATTGCTGGATTCTTTCTAGAATTTCCACGGTAGCTCAGGATTACCATAACCAGTTTGTGTCATGGGAATTTCACAAAGCAAGTCGTGATCTTGAGAACTTTGTAATTACTGATCTCTCAAATTGGTATGTACGGAGGTCACGTCGCAGACTTTGGGATGAAGCAGATAGTAGCGATAAACGAGCCTGTCAGCATACTTTACATGAGGTTTTGTGCACGGTAAGCAAACTTATGGCTCCCATTTCACCATTCATGTCTGACAGAATATATCACGACCTTACAGGAGAATCAGTTCATATGGCCGATTGGCCCTTAGGTTCATCCTTAGTCGAGAAAAATCTTCCCCCACAGGACCTTGATTTAGAACAACAAATGTCAATTGTCCGTACGCTTACTGAAACGGGACGTAGAATCCGTGTTGATTCCAATAGACGCCAAAGGCTTCCATGTCAATCTGGATGGATTGTTGGTGGAACAGATTTATCGGCATTTCATTCTATAATAGCCGAAGAGTTAAATGTTGAGAGTCTTAAAACAGAGAAGAATCTTGATAGGTTTCAGCGCATTGAAATTGCACCAAATCACAAAGTTCTCGGTAAGAAGTGCCGGGCAGATTTGCCTGAGGTCTTGTCTGAATTGGCTAGTGCAGATTCAGAAAAATTATTGGTTGAAATTGAAAAAGGTAATGCTAATCTTGCAGGTTACGATATCACAATGGACGACATATCACTACGTCGTGTGGAAAAAGAAGGATATGCAGCATCAACCTTTACCGTCGACAATTTAGGAGATATATCTCTAGTTTTAGATATGACTATCACCGATGCATTACTTTCCAAAGGATTAGCGCGTGAAATTACGCGGCGTATACAGTCCAAACGCAAAGATTTAGATCTTGATTTAGAGGATACAATCACACTTACAGTTTGGTTGACAGAGGAAAGTCCCAAATTAGAATCAAAGGATTGGGAATATGTCAAATCAGAAACCCGGGCTAGTTCTGCCGAATTATCCTATTCCAAACCTTCGAAGAAATCAGATAATTTTGAAGTAGATGGAATCAATTTATATTTTAGTTTAGAGGCGAACAAATAATTTTTTCAAGTTATTCTTTAACTACTTTGAATTCGGGTTTTTTTTCCTTGATGGGTTTAAACTTTGGTGGCTTTTCATCAACCGCCTTAAATTGTGCAGGTTTGTCACTTACTGCTTTGAACTGCACAGGTTTTTTTTCTTCATAAGAAGGAACATCTTTAGACACTTCAAATGTTGGTGCACTGCTTATCCCTGCAGTTTCTCCACCCATTACCTTTACACCTCCAGAACCACTTCCTAGAGATAAAGAACCAATACTATCAGTTCCAGTACCTAGCATACTATCCGTGTCCAATTCACTAAGTTCCATTGAATTACTGCTTTTCTTTTTCGTTGTCTCAGGTGTAGGTGTAAATTGAGGTGTTTTTTCAACTCCAGCTTCATTCATTTCTCTTATTGCCTCTGCAGCAGCATCTTTGACTTCATTAGCCCCATCGCTTGTCAAAATTAGGGCTTGATCCATGACATCTGGAGGCATTTCCCAAGAGACACCCTTTGCAATTGAAGCTAGTGCAGTAATGGCAGTAGCTCGAATTCTAGAATCACGGTTTGTGGTTTCCTTGAGAATTATACCAACAAGCTGAGTAAATTCTTCATAAGTAAGAGAACTTGCATCGCTCCAGAATTTTTTGACAGTAAAAACATCAGCTTTCAGAATAGGTTTCATAAATTTGCTAAAATCATTTTCTTTTTTATCGATAGCTTTGAATTTTTTTAGCGATTTTGGAGCTTTTTTAATAATCTTACGAGGTGCTGGTCGTCCTTTTTTTATGGTTGTTTTCTTACCAGATAATTCTCTAACTTTGAAGATTCTACTCTTAGGTTTGCCAGTACTTTTCGGTATTATTCTTCCGACTTTTCTTTTAGCAACAAGATCGCTTCCACTTTCAACTTCTAATCCTACAGGAGGTGCAAACAAATCATCATTATCTATTTCTGGAACTGGTTCAGGGGTTTCGGGTGCCGTTTCATCAAAGGTAACAACTGAACTGAATATGTCCTCTAAAAAATCTTCAGGAGACATATTAGTGTTACTGCTATTAAGTTCATTTCTAAGTATATCTTCACCGATAGAAACAACAAACATAAATTTGTGTATGTTAAGATAATTAGCCATAAAATCAGAAATTGCCATAAAAGCTCCAGTAGATGCTCTTTCCATACCTTGGACAAGAATTACAAGAGGTTTCTTTTGTAGACTGATGGCGGCCAGTTTTTTCATGGAAGAATCAAATTGATGTATTAATTCTATTCTGTTTTCGCTAGTTAAATGAGTGCTAATTGTTGCAGGGGCACTCTCATTAATTCTATTCACAAGATCTGCTGTAGCGCCAGCAACATTAGTATTTGATTTCAGTTCAGTGACTATTTGCTGGATTAATGGTTGTGATAAATCATTCTCTGACAAATACCTTCTAGCATTGAAATCGATAATGCTTAATCCAGCACCAAAAAGATCATTTTGTAAGTCAGACATTGCGGCTTTTCTTTCTCCTAGAGAACCACCATAAAGCGCAACTAATGAAGGAGGATTAGCGCTTCCTGCGAGTTTTATTATCTTAGCAGTGGCAGCAGTTGTCATAACTAATTCTCCTTTTACGGATAGCGCTTTCACGATGGAGCTCTCTTTAAAGGTTCTCTACATGGCAAAAAAGCGCGGGGGTCGCATAGCCTGGCCAATTGCGTCGGACTTAAGATCCGATCCTTAGTGGTACGAGGGTTCGAATCCCTCCCCCCGCACCATTATAGGTTCGACATTAACTCGTTTAATCTCCAGAGGAAAAAGATAGCAAATATCATAGCAAATACTTGCCAAT
>CAZOEZ010000005.1:21843-48897 GCA_964578995.1 uncultured archaeon | reverse complement strand
ATTATTTGATTCACTTGGTGATATATTAGATTATTGCTTGGCGCGGGGAGGGGGATTTGAACCCCCGTGGGATAAATCCCATTGGATTAGCAATCCAACGCAATGGCCAGACTATGCGACCCCCGCTAATTCGTCTCGACAAACAGGCCATATAAGGCAATTACCCCGAAGCCCTAACCATTAAAGTGCCAACTCAATTGTACAATTGTGAACATTAATCTAGTAACTTCCAATCATGGAAAAGTTGAAGAATTAACTTACATTTTGAAGCCATTTGGTCACAAGGCATCACAATTAGATATCGAATGTCCTGAAATCCAAGCAGCTACTTTGGAAGAAGTTGTAGATTTTGGATTGGACTGGTTAAGTGCTAAGAAAGTCCAAACGCCTTTTATCATTGATGATGCAGGAATATTCGTGGAAGCCTTGGAAAATTTCCCTGGTGTTTATTCCCGTTATGTCTATGATACAATCGGACTTCAAGGAGTTTTGAAACAAATGAAAGGCGTGGATGATAGGGTTACAAGCTTCAAATGTGTTTTGGGACTGATGCTTGAGGATGGTTCTAAATACAAATTTGTAGGAGAATGTAAAGGAAATCTCATTCACGAAATGAGAGGAACAGGCGGTTTTGGTTATGATCCGATATTCATCCCAGATGGTTACACGAAAACGTTTTCTGAATTATCACCCGAAGAGAAGAATGACGTCAGTCATAGAGGTCGGGCAATGAAAAAATTGGTTGATTTTTTGTCTAAGTTGGAAGATTAATGGAATTATGCAAAAACTGTTCAAAGCCTATTCCTCCTTCTTCACATTCCGAACTTCAGATATATTGTAGTTTTGAGTGTTGGCAGGGACGAAGAGAAACAGAAAATGTTCCTACTGGTGGCATTCAATCGCAGATAATTGCTTGGGGTTCTATTATCGGGATGTTTGCTTTTCTGTTTGTTGTATTGGTATCAGTAGCAACATTTGTTGTCAATCTTCAATATTTTTTGATGATATCTACTACAGTATGTGCTATCCTGGTCTATTTCGTACTCCGAATGATGCATACTGCTGAGCAATTAAATGAATTACTAAAAATACCAAAAAGTTTTGATACCTGGAAACTGATAGGAATAGCATTTTTGATAGATATATTTGTTGTCAAACCCCTTCATGTAATATTTACATTTTATTTTTTCCCCGATTCCGAAAAACAAGAAGTTATAACAGCTCTCGAGGAAATGTCACAAATATCAGCTATAATCACGGCAGTTTCTGTATCCATATTAACACCAATTTTGGAAGAGCTACTATTTCGTGGTTTTGTTCTAGGCATGTTCCTAAGATGTTATAGTAAAACTCCTGCTATCGTATTGTCAGCTTTCATATTTGCTATAATCCATGAACCTATTGCAATTGGAATGGCATTTGGCGGAGGTTTGCTTTATGGTTGGCTTCGTGTTAGAACAGGCAGTATTATACCGAGTATGATAGCCCATATGATTTGGAATAGTTTCATAAGTTTGATAGTGCTTTTTTACTAGCCATGCTTCATATATAGCACAAATTTTGCGTCTCTGTGAAGCACATCCTCGTGTGTGTGGCTTGGCCCTACGCCAATGGCCCTTTGCATCTTGGTCATATGGCAGGATGCTATCTGCCACCAGACATATTCGCGCGTTACCATCGTTTGAAAGGAAACAAGGTTTTGATGGTTAGTGGAAGTGATATGCATGGAACACCAATCACAGTTACAGCGCAACAGGAAGATAAAACTCCTGAAGAAGTTGCAATGCACTACCATGCTATCAATAGTAAATCAATAGAAGATATGGGGATATCATTTGATTTATTTTCACATACTCATACCGATGAACACTTTGAATCTGCTAGATGGATTTTGGACACGCTTGACAAAGCAGGATATATTGAACCCCGAGTATCTGAAGAACCATACGATTCTGTTGCTGAACAATTCTTACCAGATAGATATGTCGAAGGCACTTGCCCACATTGTGATTACGAATCTGCAAGAGGTGATCAATGTGATAACTGTGGAAAGACTTTAGATTCAAAAGAATTGAAGAATCCTCATCCTAAGTTAAACCCGGATGCTGAAATTGAGTTTAGGGAAACAGAGCATCTTTTCTTCAAACTCTCTGCTTTTAGAGATTCATTATTAGAGTGGTTGTCTGAAGGAAAAGAACATTGGCGTCCTTCAGTTATCAATTTTACACGTAATTGGCTTGAAGAAGGATTAATTGATCGTGCAATTACTCGTGATTTAGAATGGGGTATTGATATCCCAAGAAAAGGCTATGAGAAAAAGAGAATGTATGTGTGGTTTGAAGCTGTAATGGGTTACTACTCGGCTTCACTTCACTGGGCTAAGAATCAAGGTAAGCCTGATTTATGGAAAGAATGGTGGGAAAATGATTCGGCCGAACATTATTATTTCATGGCTAAAGACAATATTCCATTTCATACTATAATTTGGCCAGCAATGCTGTCAGGCTGTGGACTTCATCTGCCTCATGATGTCCCAGCTAATGAGTATCTTTTACTAGACTCAGATCAATTTTCTAAATCTCGGCGTCATGCAGTATGGATTCCAGATTATTTAGATAGATATGATCCAGAGTTATTACGCTACTATTTAGCTTCAATAATGCCTGAACAAAAAGATGCGAATTTCACCTGGGAAGATTATGTTACTAGGATTAACAATGAATTGATTGGGAATTATGGTAATTTGATGCACAGAGTAATCTCTTTTGCACAAAAAAACTATCCTGACGGTCTAAGTTCCAAGGAATCGACAATACCTTCTCTTAATGATAAAATATCAGAAGTTCATAATCGAGTATCTAAGGCTCTTGAAGCTTGTAAATTCAAACGTGCACTTCAAGCAATTATGGAATTATCTCAAGCAGGTAATATAGAATTGAATGAAGCCGCTCCATGGAAGCAATTAAAGGCCGATCGCGAAGCATGTGAAGCTACATTAGTAACATTTTTGAATTTATGCAGGAGTTTATCCGTGATGATGACTCCTTTCCTTCCAAAATCATCCCAAAAAGCATGGGAATATTTGAATCAGGAAGGAAAAATTGATGATAACGGTTGGGATTCAGCATTGGAATACAAAACTGAATTCAAACTACAACAACCTTTGCCATTGTTTGGTAAATTGGACATGCAAGAAATTTTGGAGAAAGAAATGCCCCCTGAGGAAACAAACGAGCTAGCTAACGTCAAACCAGAAATAACGTTTGATGATTTCAAGAAATTGGATATACGAATAGGAACGGTGGAGAAGGTTGAAGCCCACCCTAATGCCGATAAGCTTTGGCTTTTGGATGTCAATTTTGGAGGTCCAACAAGGAGAATTGTAACAGGGCTCCGTGGAATCTATGAGTCTGACGATCTTATTGGCAAAAAGATTGCCGTTTTGGTTAATCTAGCTCCAGCCAAATTTAGAGGCGAAGAATCAAACGGAATGTTGCTTGCAGCAGAAGATAATGATATAGTCAGTTTACTACAACCAGATAAAGAAATAGAGGATGGGAGTGAAGTTCACTGATAACAAAACCACTAAAACCCACCTCTTGTGCAACTGAATTAGGGCCTGTAGCCTAGCCTGGAAGGGCGTCTGGCTTCTAACCAGAAGATCCAGGGTTCGAATCCCTGCAGGCCCGCCATAATTCTAGAATGGAATTTTCGATAAATCGATATTTCCGCCAGTTAGTATAATTCCTACTTTTTCAATATCTTTTAATTCTCTGAATTCAGGGCTCATAACCACTGCTACAGGAGTTGCACAACTCGGTTCAATTATAATCTTCATTCTTTCCCAAATTAGCTTCATTGCCTTTATTACCTCGTCGTCGCTAACAGTGTATATTGCATTTAAGTGATTTTTTAGTATATTCCAAGTGTTTTCGCCTAGGCTTGTCAGCAAACCATCACAGATTGTATTGGGACTTTCTTGAGGAAGCATTTTTCCTTCCTTAAGTGAGCGGTAAGCATCATCAGCACCTTCAGGTTCAGCACCAAATAATTTTGCATTAGGCAACAAACTACGAGTAGTAATGCAAGTACCTGACATGAGACCGCCACCACCTATGGGTGCAATCATTGCATCTAAATTTCCCAAATCTTCAATCATTTCCAGGGCTGCAGTTCCTTGGCCAGCTATGACATTTGGATTATTGAAAGGATGAATTACTGCAGCACCTGTTTTCTCAGCAATTCCCTCTAGGGTTGTTCTTCTTGCTTCTAATGTAGGCTCACAAAGAGTAACATTTGCCCCGTATCCTTTGACTGCTTCTAATTTGACATTAGGGGAATTATTTGGCATTACAATATAGGCCGGTATTCCCTTTTTTTGAGCTGAATAAGCGACTGCTTGAGCATGGTTTCCGCTACTGTGCGTACAAACTCCCTTTTCAGCATCTTTATCACTCAACATAGAAATTGCGTTCCATCCTCCTCTGAATTTGAATGCGCCAACTTTCTGAAAGTTCTCACATTTGAAAAATAGTTTTCGTCCTGCTAATTGATCTAAAGTTTTACTGGTTAATATTGGAGTTCTGTGACCAACTCCTTCTATACGGCCTGCAGCAGCGCGTACATCATCTATGGAAGCAGCATATTTTCCCATTGGAATTTGAGGGGATACAACGATGATAAAAAAGGTTAATATGGCTCTGTATATTCAAAAGATATGGCAACATATTATCCTCAAACAGTGATTTACGAGGAGAAAAAAACAACATATTGGATATTTGGGCTTATGCTATTTTTTATTGGCATGATGGTTTTTCTTGGCTATTTACAAATAAGAGCCTCACTTGGATATTTCATAATCCTTCCTTTCGTCGGCTTATTTTTTGGATTGTTTATATTTTACAATATTTCATTTTATTCTGTTAAAATCTTTGATGATAAAACAATACAATTTGGTTTTCCAGCTTGGAATAAGAAACTTCAAAGAAGTGAAATAAATTCAATTGAAGAGATACCATATCATCCAATGCGTGAATTTGGTGGTTTAGGTTGGAGAATTGGAAGAGGGCGGAAGAATGGAAAATGGAGAATAGGTTATGTCATGTGGCTTCAGAAAGGTATTGAAATAGAAGCAACGAATGGGAAATACTACGTCTTTGGAACCGATAATCCACAAGAAATACTTTCTTTAATTCAATAATTTTTTTGGAGCATAGTATTTAAATCTTTAAATAGACACTTTATATACTCAATTCCCCCCCGTGGTGTTTTATATGGCAGAAATAATAGTGGTGAACGTTGTAGCAAGTGCGTCAATTGGAAAAGAATTGATGCTTCAAGACATTGCCTTTCAGTTGGAAGGGGCCGAATATGATCAGGATAGATTTCCAGGACTTATTTACAAATTAGCAGAGCCAAAAACGGCTGTTCTAATATTTAGAAGTGGAAAAGTTGTTTGTACTGGCGCTCGGTCAATTCCTGATGTACATGTCGCAATCAATAAAGTTGTAGATGAACTCAGAGTTTTGGACATGCCTGTAAAGGATGAACCAGATATAGTAATTCAGAATATAGTCGCAACTACAAATTTGGAATCAACTTTGAATTTAATTCAGATTGCAATGTCTCTCGGTTTTGAGAATGTAGAGTACGAACCTGAAGCTTTCCCTGGTTTAGTTTACAGAATGGATGATCCTAAGGTCGTTCTTCTTCTGTTCGGTAGTGGGAAAATGGTTTGTGTTGGAGCAAGAGAAGTAAATGATATCAAAAATGCAGTTAGAAACATAAAGGAAGAATTATCTACTGCAGGCTTAATGAGAACTTGAGTCCCATGATTACAGTGGAACAGTTAATTGAAAAATTGGAAGCTTTGCACGAAGATACAGGCGACCAATCACTAGAAGTAGCTGTTGATTTATTCAACAAAATGCGTCGCAATATTTCTGGTAGAAATACTTTGTATGGCTACCTTTCAGATGACCAGTGGCGAGAATTGGAATGGTAATTTAAAATGAGCCAAACATCAATACAAGAAATTAGATCTCTGAAAGTCGGCAGGTATATCGTAATTGACGGTGAAGCATGTAAATTGGTTGAATATGTCACATCCAAGCCAGGAAAGCACGGGGAAGCTAAAGCACGTATGGTTGCTATTGGTCTTTTTGATGGTCAAAAGAGGTCCTTGGTACATCCTGTGAAACATAAGGTCCACGTCCCTCAAGTAGATCGTCGTAAGGCGCAGATTCTAGCTAACCTAGGCTCTGAGGTCCAGATGATGGATTTAGAGGATTACAATACATTCAATGTACCATTGGCAGATATTCCAGATAAATTTCATGGAAACATGGAACCTGGAAATGAAATCGTTTACCTCTCTGCTATGGGTAGAGTTCTGGTAACAGATTAACGTGACACAATTCTTTGCAGACGCAGAAGCATCTTTCAATGATGCCAAATTTGTATTTTATGGATACCCATTTGATGGAACTGCTTGTTTCAGGAAGGGCACATCAAAAGCTCCCGATGAAATTCGTAAGCACAGTTATAACTTTGAAACTTATTTGATGGAATTAGGGATTGATTTATGTGATGTTTCAGCTAATGACTGGGGTAATCTGAAGATTACCAAAAACCAAGATAAGAATGAAAAATCGTTGACAGAATTAGTTTCAAAGATAGTAGACGTAAGCAAATTTCCGATAGGCATAGGTGGAGAACATTCGTTAACACCTGCAGCAGTTCAAGCAGTTCATTCCAAATATCCAAATTTATCTGTAGTAATATTAGATGCACATTTAGATTTTAGGCATGAATACGAAGGCAATTCTAAGTCTCATGCAACGGTTACTAGACGAGTTAGTGAAATAGTAGGTTTAGACAAGGTCCGTTCAATCGGTATCCGTTCAGTGTCACAATCTGAGATATCAGAGGCACGAGCAGTTGGTCTCAAATTTCTTGAATCTGGATGGATTGAATTACGAGAATATCTAGCCGATGTAATAGATGAATTAGATGGTCCAGTCTATCTAAGTTTAGACATGGATGCGATAGATCCGGCATTTGCTCCAGGTGTTGGTACTCCTGAGCCCTTTGGCATGACTCCTTATGAAGTTCTACAAACCATTAACTTTTTTGCGGATAGGATTGTTGGTTTTGATTGTGTGGAGGTATGTCCAAAATATGATAATGGCAATACATCTGCGCTTGCAGCCAGAATAATACGACATCTAGTTGGAGCTGTCTGGCAGTCACAAGAACGATTCAAATAACCGCGCGCCTAAAATAGTGCTACGTTCGTGGAAATAAAGTGCGGGGGTCGCATAGTCTGGCCAATTGCGTCGGACTCAAAATCCGATCCTTAGTGGTACGTGGGTTCGAATCCCTCCCCCCGCACCATTTTCACAACTTAATTTCACACCTTTTGACTATTTTTCCTTCTATACAATGTTGTTTTACTATATCCTTAACATCTCTTTCTGGTTCTGTTATTCTATACCAAACTCCTTCAGGGTACACTACTACAGTAGGTCCTTGTTCACAAAAATCAAGACATCCGGCTTTATTGGCCCGAACTTTACCATTTAATTTATTGTTAACAATCTCTTGTTTGAATCTAATTCTTATGTCATTTCCACCTTTGTCATGACAACATTCTCTAGGCTGCTCTTCATCCCGTTTATTTTCACATATGAATATATGGTGTCCAAAACCAGGTTCAGTTCTTCCTTTTGGGTCTTTCATCTTAATCCCTCTTTCCACATTTTGTGAAAAGTCAAATCATTAGTTAGTTCTGGGTGAAAAGTTAAAGCCATATTTTTTCCTTCTATACATCCTACTATTTCTTTTCCTCTCCATGCTATTGCAGTAGCTTTGTTTCCTAAAGATGTGATTGCAGGAGCTCTTATGAAAACACCATTGAACTCTTTGCTCTCTAGAGTAATACTAGCCTCAAATGAATCTTTTTGTCGGCCATAATAATTTCGATTGATTTCAATATCCATCTTTCCAAAGGTTTCATCATCACATTTACCTAATAGGATTGCACCTGCACAGGTTCCCATTATGGGGATGTCCATTTCTTTAATTATTTTCCACAATCCTGAATTTTTCAGCAATTTCCTCAAAGTGGTTGATTCTCCGCCAGGCATTATCAAACCTTGAATTCCTTTTAGATCATTTGGCTCTCTCACTTCAATTATATTCACCCCCAAATTACGCATACTTATTTTATGCTCAGATACTGCACCTTGAAGAGCCAGCAACCCAATTTTCATTAATGGGTTATTATTTGGTCTTAAAAGAAGTTTCATCTACAAATTAAATGCCAAGCTTTATAATAGATTCGCGTCATGGTAGGTACCCTTCAATGGGCATCGTCTCATTGATACAAGGACTCAACCAAGGTGTGTACATATGCAAAAAACTCATAATGTAAGCAAGAAAAATTGGGCTGCAAAGCTAATGGCTATTGTAGTCGTCGTGTCTATGGTCGCAAGCACTCTCGTGCTATTCGCTCCAGAGGCATCGGCAAGAACCGGAAGTGATTCTTACGGTTATACTTTTAAGGATAGTGCCGAATCAGATGGACCTACCTATAGTTGGATTGAAATCGTACCCGCCTTAGGCGGAGATGGTACGTTGCTTATTAGCAGCAGTACTGACGGTGGTCAATCTGCAAAAGATATAGGATTCACCTTTGAATACTACGAGCAGGAATTTACTACTTGGGGTAATGGTGGAGATAATGGTTATATCAATCTGGGTATGAACGGCATTTCCAATTTATGGACTCCTTACCGCATCCCTTATGCCTCGCTAGGTAACGCGATTATACCTGGGTGGTTTGATGGCGGTTTCTGTAGGGCAAGTAATCCTAATGCAGGTGTTTATTACGACACTATTGGAACTTCACCCAACAGACAATTAATTGTCCAATATCAAGATCAAGGAGCATGGTATCCTTCAGTTTATCAATGTCCTGGCACAGCAGCAGCTAATGCTTTGACTTGGCAGGTTATTTTGAATGAAGGAAGCAATGTAATTACTATGCAGTACAAAGATGCTAATGGCGGTTATTCCAGTGATAATGAATGGCTTACAGCAGGAATTCAGGGTAAACCTGGCGGTAGTGGTGACTTAGTAGGTCTAGAATATGTGTACAGAAGATCACCTTCAGCTATTTCAGATAGCACTGCAGTATCTTTCTTCCCACCACCACCTCCAAGGAATGACCTCAGATTGAAGTCACCTTCAGTTCCTGACCCTATATCATTAGCTGATGATAATTACCTTGCAGCAACTGTTTCAAATCATGGAAAGAATTGTGAGCCTGTAAGCAGTTGTGACGCACAGCCTGAAACAGGTATCGAAGTTTCAGCCTCTATTTTCTCAGTTAAGGAAACTGTAAACGAGTATGCTTTCGATGCCGGTGATGGCGGAGGCTTCACGCATGGTGCAGTTCAGGGAGGAGATGGATGGACTACTGATGCTAATGATGGTAAAGGTAATCACAATTATGGTGATGAAGGCGGCCCAGATGATGGCGCATGGTCCTCAGGCCGTAAATCAACAACACTCGGTGGACTTTTCACTGATAATCATAAATTGTATCACGATGGAACAAATATCTTAGTTGCAGACAAAGGATCCGATAGTATCAAGAAGATAACTGTAAGTGATAATAGTGTAACTACAGTTATAGCTACGAGCTACGCGAACCTCAATGATGTGCTAGATGTTACAGATGATGGAACTTACTATTACACTTTGGCCAGACCATCAGGAACTTATGGCTATCAGACAAAGGTCTGTAAGTGGTTAATATCTAATCCAACCAGTCCAACATGTAACACCACTAATGTAAGATATGGAACATCATTAACGGAATATGGCGGTCAATTATATGTTCTACAAACACAGTACAGTGCATCTTATCGTAAAGTAATAATTTTAGATACGTCTGATATGTCATTAGATGGCAACTTTGCATATTCAAGCGGAGTGTCAGCATCTTATTATGCACAGGGAATAAGGGCAGATGAGAGTACAGGTGACTTGTACATAGTATACCGTGATTTTTATGGCCGTATTAGGCAATATGAGAGATCAGGTAGTGGTACATACTCAGCTACAGGTTATACACAAGTTTATACTTACGCTAGATACAGTAATGACTTAGCTGTTACTGATGACTATGTTTACACAGCCGGATACTACTATACCTCCTATTATGGCGGAGTAAAGAAGTATGCAACTGGTGCAACATCAGCAAGTACTATTATTAGTTCGTTTGTAGGCGCTAATACTTATCATGGAGGAATAGCTGTATCATCTGCTGGAGATATCTATATTTCAAGTAACTATGCATACAATTACTATAGTTTCTTCAACAATGATGATAAAGTTTGGGTACATGAAAAGAGTTCTTCAGGATCATACAGTGGTACCCCTTCACAAACATTGGGACCAAATCCACCTAGTATGAGTTATCTAAGTACTCCATCAATAGATACATCTGATGCAATAGGTCTGACGTTGGATTTCAAAGTTTCACATCAGTTTTACTACAGATATGAAGGAGCATACCTAGAATCTTCAGTAGATGGTGGTACTACTTGGGCATACGTACCTGACGCACTTTTCACAAGAGGTGGATATTATGGTACTATGTTTAATACTTGGGGTAATCCAATGTCAACCACTAAAGATTCGTGGACTTATTACAATATAAATCAAGCATACTGCTACAACTGCCACGATTCACCATGGAAGGCTCAACAAGTTAATTTGGATTCCTTCATTGGTTACAGTGATGTAAAATTCCGTTGGCTAGTAGGTTTCAATCAGTTTGATAATACGTACTACTACGACTCTTACTTCAGGTTAGATGACGTAGTAACTACTGTAAAAGAAGCAGACACTACATATGCTACTGAAACTCAAACTGTACCTTCTTTAGGTTTCAAGGAAACAGCCACAGTTGATTTCTTTACAACAGAAGGAAATGAGTTCAACCCAGCAGGAGAAGGTCTGAAGGTTGGTCAGAAACTGGCTGTCACTATCAAAATAGCTGACAATGGTGGCGATGAGGATATGTCCAATAATCAGATTGTTGTTTTCAGAGAAGTAAAATTTGTTATTTTCGCAGATGACTTTGAAGATGGAACCCTAGATAATTGGGAAACAGGCAAAATCAGATACGGCTCAGGAGATACTTGGGATGTTCGTGGCCGTGACGCTAATGCAGGTTCATCATATTCATTGGATAGTGGTTATAGAACCCAAGCTGCAGTTCCGGCAGATAATTACGTATCAACACCAAATTTGGATTTAACTCTTCCAGTTGAAGCTGAATTGCAGATGATGATGTCTTTCTATGCGTACTACACGTACGACGGTTATCAAGTTCAGGTATCGGATGATGGTGGAGATTCATGGTCTATCCTAAAACCTAAACAAGCCGATGAAAGGCAGTATGCCACAATTTACAACTATGCGTATTACGCTAACCCACTACGTGGTGAGCCAGGTTATTCAAGCTATGGAACAACGACTGGATTCACTTACACACCAGATCCTCAGGGATGGCTCAAAGCTACATTTGATTTGACTCCATTCTGTGGAAAGAATGAGGTAAAAGTCCGATTCGTAACAGGTTGGTCAACTTTGAATCAAAATTACCCATATTACGAATCATTCTTCCGTTTAGATGACGTAGCAGTTACAGGACTTGTGTACACCAATAATGTAGGTCTAACAGGTTTTGATTTACCAGACCCATTAGGTGTTGATTCCACAGTTCGTGTAGAATCTACTATCATCAATGCAGGTATCAATCCTCAAACCTCAGGTGCAGCAACAGTAAGACTGCAGTTAGGACCAATGGGATTGGAAACATACGACAGTTCAGATGATTTGGAAAGCTATGCTAACGAAGCAGCAGCAACGGCAGCAGGCTGGTCAACTGATGAAACATGTGGTGATGGCAGTTGTCCTTACTGGGGCTACTATGGTGGAGACCCTGGTTTCGTTCTAAACACCGATGAAGGTGATGGGGATGAGACTAATGCATGGGGTCCAGATGGTGGCGAATTCCAGATGTATTATGATGGCGGTAGCGCAGAAGTAGAAACTGCATCTCTAGATCTCACAGGCACTTCAAGTGATTTGAGGCTGGCTATGAAACACAGGTACAATTTCGACTACTATGCAGGTTATACCTCATATAATGGAGGACAAGTACAAATCTCAACCGATGGTGGTACTGAGTGGCTTACATTCGTTCCAGAGGGTGGATATACTGGAACTATGTACAACTATGCACCTTACGGTAACCCATTGTACAATCAACAAGGATTTGTTCACTGTGGAGACTGTAATGGTGTGTCCGGAGCAGCTCAGGATGATCAGGACAAATATATTACAACATACTTCGATATGTCACCTTACGTTGGCATGTCTGATGTTAGGTTGAAATTCATTGTAGGAATGTATGCCTATCAATGGCCTGGTGACGGTGAGCACTGGCATATCGATTCATTGTCTTTCACAGGAACTGGTATGCAATCAGTTGCATTTGAAGAAACATGGTCTATTTCAGGCAGTGGTGCCGGTGGCTCTTTTGTTAGCGGTGAAGCACAGACAGTTGGACTCGATTATTACTTCCAAGTTCCAGGTGAGTACAAGATTATATTTGATACATGGATAGGATCACATGGTTCAGGAATTGATGAGTTTGCTGGAGACAACAGCGTCGCTCTTGCTAGAGAAACTATGTTTACAATAGTAGGAACTACTGCAGACGAGACACCTCTAACAGCTAAAAATAATGAAGAGAATGAGAGACATTATTCAAGTGGTTGGTATTCAGTTAAAGATGGTGGACCTAAGGGAAGTTTCCAATGGAAACCATCTGCAACAGCTTCTAGTGAAACTAGTGATTCATCACCAGTATGGGATGCAGGTGACGACGCGTATGGCACCGCTTACAATGGTGACGACACTAGTTTGACTTCACCAGTGTTCGATCTTTCAACAGCTACAGCAGCTAAGTTAGTATTCAAGCACAAGTACTCATTCTATGGATTTGAGTATCCTTATGCTAACTACTACTATGACGGTGGTCGAGTTGAGATTAGTACTGATGGTGGAGAAAATTGGGCAGCATTAAACCCAACATCTGGTCAGGGATATGGTGGAGCAGTATACAACTACGCCTACTATGGAAATCCATTAGTTAATCAACAAGCTTTCGTTATGACATCAGGCGGTTGGGTAGAGACTCAGTGTAGATTAGATTCGTACACTGGTCCAGGATTTGACAATGTTCAAATTAGACTCCGCTTGGGTGGAGCTTTCTTGAATAGTGCAGGACAAACCTCTTGGCAAATTGATGATGTAGGAGTTTACGGTCTTGGTTTCGACCTTGCCCAGACTTCTGAATCAAGTCCATATACTTTGGAAGTTGGAGAAGGATTTACAATGTCTACTTCTTTCAAGAATCAAGGAAAGGGTGACTTGGGACCAACTGGTCCAATCAGTGCAGCCTACGCGTATGCATATGTGAATGATATGAGTGGCAACGAACTTTGGTCTGACTCAGAATCTATTGGAACTTTAGATATGGCTTACTACGATGAATCTGGTAACACACATGCAGGTCAAGCATCCGCAGTCCATGAATTTGCATTCCCAGGAATGACTACTGCAGGAGTATATACTGCAGGAGTAAAGGTAGCAGATGCTAATGGTGATACCTTAGCTGATTTGTTTATGGCTAACAATGATGAAAACCACATGTTAATTGTAGGTAAGAGCGCAGATATGGGCACTCCACTATTAACTGGCGGATCAAATTGGGCAGCCAGCACTAATGCACCATCAACAGTAGGTGATGGCGCTATCGGTGTATCTTGGGATCAAACCGGTGTTGCAACTGATACATTATCTGTAAGCATTGCTGGACAAGCTGGAGGTTATGCTCCTGAAGCACCAAGTGTTCAGATAGGTACTACAGTCACATGGACTAATGATGACACAATAACCCACACAGTAACAGATAAAGAAGCACAGTTCGATTCATTCGATATTGGTGCTGGTGAGAGCTGGTCATTAACTTTCACTGAAGTCGGTGTCTACAACTATTACTGTAAGTTCCATCCATTGATGGAAGGTTCAGTAACTGTTCTTTCCTCACAGTCAGCTGATGAGCAAGCCAGAACAGGTTACATCGAAGTTTGGTCTGCAACAGCTTACTTGGTATTCTGGGCTAACCATGATATGTCTCTAGATAGTGAAATCACAGTATATGCTCAGAAGAAGGGTTCATCTTTGGACGATGCAGATACTCTAGGACTATGGGGAGCAAATGGATTCAAGATAATGGATGGTTCAGACCATTCAGAAGTTGGTGATTCAGTAACTGGTAACTCCGGTGGCTGGAACCCATACTATGTCTCATTGGATTCAAAGAAACTCGGATACAACAGTCTTGATTACGACCCAGCAGATGACAACGCATACTCGTTTGTCTTCCGTGCAAGGGGAGTTGAAGGGTCAGTTGACATTGGTGGTGTTGAAGTCATTAGAACTCTTGACACTGGATTCTTCTTAACGAAGGATGATGTCGGTCAATTAACGTATGATATATTCCCAAGTTTAGCAGTCGAAATAGATTACTTCGCTAAGAATATTGGTACAGTTGACAACACATTCCGTATGACTCCAGAATTGGAAGCTCAGGGTAAATCCTATGATGGTGCAGCCTTTGATATTTCAATTAATGTCATGATGAATGGTAATACTTTCGAAGATATTACTGCATCATTGAATGATGATGGCACCTGGACACACGAATTCGATATGAGCCCAGATGATGAAGCAATGATTACAGTTCGCTTCGGTGCTCCAGATTATGACCAAGAAGCAGGGGAACCAGCAGGTAACCGCAAATTCGATGTCATAGTCAATGGATATGATACAGGAAGCGATGAGGCTATCAGAGAACCAGTTGCGGCAACTCTGTTCATTAAACCATCACAATTCGTGCTTGGTGAGATGACTTTCGACCGTAATGGTGTAATCGAGGGAGATCCTTTAGCTATCACAGTTAAGGCATGGAATGAGGGTAACTACGCATCTGATGTGTTAGTGGTCTTCTACGTCATGGACTCTAGTGGTGATGCATACTCTACTCCTGATGGAGTAAAGCGTATGACTCGAGTAGCTTCAACAACCGTACCGTTAATGGCACCTAAGCCAGTAATGGAGAATGATGGCATCTGGCAGACTTGGTATTATGCAACAGCAACATGGGAAGAATCATACATACCTGGATCAACCGTCCAAGAATTTGAAACGGTTGACATATATGCAATGATTAACCCAGATGCAGAAGAGCAGGATGTCAATGCTGGAGTTAAGACTCAAGACGAGTACCTCAATCAGAAAGATGATAATGATGCAGCTGGCGATATTGCAGTTGTCAAGAACAAGGCATCTACTCCATCTTTCGCAGTTGGACTCATTGGTCTTTCAGTAGCGGCCTTAGTAGCGTCTGTTGGCGCTTCTCTTCGTAGAGAAGAAGAATAGACGAAATAAGTCAATGAAGGAGGGAGAGGGCTTCGTGCCTTCTCCTATCCGATCATGGAAAGCCCAGCGTCAGCTTTAATTCTATAAGCGACCAGTCTACAATATGTCTGAACCAGTGTCTTCTCTAGGGACTTTGATTCTAATCTTGGTTGGAATTTTGGTAACCTTCTATTGTAGAAGCAATGGGTTTATGGTTTCGCAGTCTTTGGTATTCATCAACTTTAGCGTGTTTGCTACATGGTGGATATTGTTCCTGCTTAAACCCAGCATGGCAATTCAGGCATTCATTGCTTTAGGGTTTCAGCCAATATATCTTGAAACACCAGGATTCGGGTTATTGACGTTGATAAGTGCTATGTTCATGCATGGAGGCCCTATGCATTTGTTGATGAATATGCTGATTCTGATTCTATTAGGTGTTCCTTTTGAGGATCGTATAGGCTCTCGTTCATTCTTGAAGATTTATTTCATCAGTGGAATCATAGGTTCTACATCGATTGGATTAATTTCAGTATGGAACCAAGGAAATGATCTAGAAACCATCCATATAGGCGCTTCAGGGGCTGTTTTTGGCATAATGGGTGGATTTGTACTGCTATACCCTAGATTGGAGATTCCAATGCTGTTAGGGCCTATATTCATGCATAGAGTTCCAGTATTCCTTTCTACGATTGTTTTTGTTGGAATGGAAACACTTTATGTGGGGATGGGCACAGATGATGGGATTGGGCATGGGACACACATGGCTTCGTTCATTGCGGGTGTTTTTCTAGCACCATATTATTCATCTAAAAATGAGAAATTAGAACCTCAGGTTAGTATTGATTTAGAAACATTCACCAAAGTCTTTGAGAAAACAAAACTAGGTAATCATGAATTACAGATGATTAAAGAATCTGACGAACCTGAATTATTAGATGCATGGGTTGAAAAATTTTGGGAGATTCAAAAATGCCCAGACTGTAATCAACCATTGACTCCTGAAGCAAAGTGTTTAGGTTGCAGTAAAAATTTTCTAAATTAAGGATTTACGTAAAGCGAATCATAGAATAAGATCATAAAGATAGTAGCTACAATACAAGTAATCACCATCACAGGTAGCCCAACTCGCATCCATTCTTTGGTAGTAATTTTATGACCGCCTCTTTCACTTATTGAAACAGTCATTACATTGGCACTTGATCCAATAGGCGTTGCATTTCCACCAAAACCACAACCCATTGCTAATGCCCAGTACAATGGTACTACATTCACTGCAGCTATTCCCGTCTCTGGATCAATACTCTTTTCTCCTAATAATTGAATAATAGGAAGCATTGCCGCACAGAAAGGAATATTGTCGACTATAGCTGATGCCACTGCAGCGACCCATATCATAACTATAGCCAATACAACTGGTTCACTTGTAATCGATCCATCTGGACCAAACCTAGCAAAAATCCATTCGGCAACAGCATCTAGATGCCCCATATGTTCAAGTGCTCCCACCATTGTAAATAAACCTGCAAAGAATAGTAATGCAGTCCACTCAACTCTTTCAATAACATGATGAACATCTGGTAAACTTAACATCATAGCAATTCCGGCTCCACCTAGTGCAATTGCTGAGATTTCTATGTGTATACCACGAGGATTAAGCACTAGCTCATGTAGAGAAAATAGTATGATTGTGCCGGTTAAGGTCATTAAAGTCTTATTCATCATACCATTATCTTTTATGGCAGCCCATTCGTCTTCATTCAGAACTTCTTCCACGTTTTCAGGTTTTGTTTCTCTCCAATCTTTATAGTAATACCTCATGTAGCCTAATGTGGCTACCCAAGCGAAAAATGTCAATGGTGTTAGATGAGAAATAAAACTATTGAATGTGAATGCAGTGCCTGCGTCGGCAGTAAAGGATGCAATCATAACATTAGGTGGATCCCCAACTAAAGTAGCAACACCCCCTGTATCCGATAGAATTGCTTCAGCAATCAATGGCGGAATTGCACTAATTTTTATCTTATCACATATTTTAATAGTAATCGGTGCAATCAGAATTATAGCCGTTACATTATCAATAACTATTGAAATTAAGGTTGTAAAAGTACCTAAGTAAACTACAAGCATCCAAGGATCTCCTTTGGATAATTTTGTAGCCTTTATAGCAACAAATTCAAAGAAGCCACATATTTCTAGCATGGCTGCAAAAATCATCATTCCCATTAGTAAACCTATTACATTGAAGTCAATAGCTGTGAATAGATTATTTTCACATTCGTGTTTTATTGCATAATAATGGCCTTCCATTCCTTTATCTTCTTTAAATCCGAATAGGTGCCCACTGCACCAACTTAGTGATCCATAACTATATCCAACAATTAGCATTGCTAAAGCTCCACCCCAAGCAGCTAAAGTACGGTGAACAAATTCTCCAAGGATTAACACAAAGGCGACAATAAAAATCAGTAGTATTAGAATTGCATCAATGTTCATAGTTATCTTTTATTCGGAGTACTCAATAAAAGCTTAAGCCAGTCTGTCCCAAATAGGACTAATCCAATCATTTCTCAATTTTTCAATCTCAAAAGTAGATATTTCTTTACCATATTTAGTAAATATTATTTTATCATCCACATCTCCAATTTTAACTGCAAAATCAAATCGTTTTTCAAAATCTTTTTCACAACCAGACTTAACTTGTACCACCCATCTGCCATTTGTCTCGCTAAATAATTCGATATCTGCTCTTAAATCACTGGTTAATTCGATTTTAGCTCCGATTCCACTCATACACATTTCTACTATCGATAGCGCTAATCCTCCAGTTGAAATATCGTGGCATGCTACAACCTCATCATTTTCGATTGCTTGAATTAATTGTTCCATACGTGGCATAAATGCTTCAAAATCAGTGCTAGGAACATTTGGGCATGATATTCCTAAGGTTCGGTAGTACAAACTTGCACCCATTTCTTCTTTCGTTTTTCCGACAATCCAAATGGTTCCTTCATTTTTCATATCGCTTGTTACACATTTTCTTATGTCATTTACTAATCCAATTCCCATTAGTACTGGTGTTGGAGGAATAGCACCATCTTTTGTTTCATTATACAAACTTACATTACCAGAAACATAGGGCACATCAACTGCCGTTGCAGCATCCTTCAGAGCTTCACAACTAGCGCGAAACTGCCCCATAATATCAGGTCTACGTGGGTTTCCAAAACAGAGGCAATCTGCTAAAGAGTCAATTCTAGCACCAACCGAAGCTAAATTTCTACAAACTTCTTCGACGGCGCTCATCGTACCGTGGTATGGGTTTGCTTCCATAAGGTAAGGATTAACATCGGATGTCAATGCCAATCCTTTCCATGAATCATCAACAGGTTTTATCAC
This sequence comes from uncultured archaeon, assembly GCA_964578995.1. Lineage (GTDB taxonomy): Archaea > Thermoplasmatota > Poseidoniia > MGIII > CG-Epi1 > CG-Epi1. The sequence goes on along the minus strand of CAZOEZ010000005.1, from coordinate 29,931 downwards.
AGATGAATCACCAGGGACGTCTTTCCCAATTGGGCCTTGTATTGGTTTAAGGACAGTTTTCCCTCTAACTTCATGATCATACTGACGAATTACCCAATCTTTTGATGCAACTTCAGGTTGACTAATCACATCAATAATTTGCTTGGTAATATTACTTGGATATTCTGGCAGAGCAGTAGCCTTGCCAATATCATATTCAGGTAAATTATAGGGTCTTTTGTACACTGGCCCACCTGTTGTGAAACCTAAATCTAAATTTAGAATTTCAACACCATTATAATTAACAATATTTCTTTTTTCAGAAATAACTTCACCAATAGTTACAGCTTCTACATCCCAGGCTTCACATCTGGCCAGAACTTTATCTACATTTTCAGGCGTGACTGTAAACATCATTCTTTCTTGAGATTCAGACACCCAAATCTCCCACGGAGGCATATTCTCGACTTTTAGATGTACCTTTTCAAGATCAACCATAGCCCCAAATCCTCCATCCAATGCAAGTTCGCCTACTACACAGGAAAGCCCTCCCCCTCCTAGATCTTTCATTCCCGTCAATAATTTCATTTCATTTAATTCTAAACATAAATGCATTAGAGGTTCTTTAGTTATTGGATCGCCTAATTGCACAGCCCCAATATCTTCATCAGTACCTGCATCCAAATCCCTTGATGCAAAAGTTACTCCATGAATCCCATCTCTCCCTGTTCTTCCTCCAGCTAATATGTAAATGTCACCTACACCTCCTGCTTTACTGTGAATCATTAATTCTTTTTCAACAATTCCTACACAACCAACATTTACTAGAGGATTTCCGGTATATTTTGGATGAAAAGCAACTTGCCCTGCAACAGTAGGTATTCCCACTCTATTTCCATAGTCACGTATCCCTGCAACAACACCACCCATCAAGTATCTTGGGTGCTTTACGCCTTCAGCCAAAGTGTCTCGAGCCGTATCTAAATTTCCAAAGAATAGAGGATCAATTAATGCAATTGGTTGAGCACCCATACAAACAACATCTCTTAGAATACCGCCTATTCCAGTAGCTGAGCCACCATAAGGGTCTAATGCAGAAGGATGATTGTGTGATTCTAATCCAACTGCATAATAGTGTTTATCATCGAATTCCATTATTCCCGCATCTTCCCTTGCAATTACCTTTTTACTTGAATTAAGTCCAAATACCGTTTCTTCTAAAACTGGTTTCGAGGACTTGTAGCAACAGTGTTCAGACCATGCTTGATCTATAGCTTGAAGTTCAACATCGGTGGGTTTTCTGTTTTCTTTTTCAAAATATTCTTTTACTTTTTCCATCTCATCAGGTAGTAAACCTAAACCTAAGTTACTAGCCACTTCAGTTAAATCTTCCTCTAAGTTAACATAAAATACATTTTTGGCATTGGGAACAGGTTCCAGCATTAATCAGCCACCGCTATTGAATAATCATGTACTACGGGATTAGCTAGTAGTCTTTGACACATCTTCTCAGCTTCAGCAATAGCAGTTTCTTGATTACCATCTATAACAACCCTATAGCATTTAGCAGATTTTACAGTATCTACGTTATCAAAACCAAGAAGGTTCAGCGCTTTCTGAACATTTGCACCCTCCGGGTCAGCCATTCCAGATTTCAGACCGATTCGTATTTCTATTTCTGTAGACATAAAACTCCAGTATTATAGATTGAGAGCGGGATAAAAATTAAACGGCTAAATTATATTGAATTGAATAATGAGTAAAACAAAAATTAGAGTTTGAAATCCTGCTGCAACATCATCTAGAATTATACCATGTCCACCCTTCATATTCTCTAAATCTTTTGCAGGCCATATTTTTAATACATCAAAGATTCTAAAAGAAATAAAAGATAAAATCCACGTTTTTGTCGTTAAGTCCACTCCAAAAATAATCAGAAAGCTAATAAGAACCAAGTAACCGATAACTTCATCCATTACATAAATTCCTGGGTCTTTTCCATATCTATCCTCACACCATGGAGCAATTTGCAATCCAATATAGTAAAAGACAGCACTTAATCCTAACAATAAATAACCAGAGTAATCAACTATATTTTCAACAATAAGATATGCTAAGATTAAGGATCCGAATGACCCAAATGTTCCAGGAGCCACAGGCGCTCTTCCCAAAAAGAAAAAAGATACGAATGCTTCCTTCATTAAGTCTTTAGATTCACTCATCTTTAGCCTCAGTCCAAAAATGATACATCCTTTGTAGAACAGTTATATTTCCAAATATAGCCAAAAATGCAACAACCCAAGTAATTATGGTTTCTACATCTCCCATAAATTCTCCAATCAATAGCCCTGTACCTAATATGAACCACCTTTCAGGCCTTTCAATAATGCCTATCCCTTCTTGTGTGACGCCTAATCTTTCGGCTGCAGCCCTACTGTATGAGGTTTGGAAAGCCCCAGCTAAAGCAATTATAGCCCATACTTCACCCGAAATAAATTCCAAGCCTTCAATTGGACTCATCCAACCGCCAAGAATCAAAGCACTGAATGCGATACAATCTGCATACCTATCAATGACTGCATCAAGGTATCCGCCTTTGATAGAACTAGTTCCTGTAGACCGTGCAACTAGTCCGTCCGCTCCATCAAATAAACAAGCAATTAGTCCAATCAAGAAGGCATAATAAATTTCTTTATTATATAGAAACCATGCAGCATAGAAAGTTAAGACAAGTCCCGCTATTGTGATATGATTGGGTCTGATTCCCAATTTCCCTATGGCTTTACCCAGAGGTTCAAGAGCCCTTCCTGCGCTTTTTTTCAACGTTTTGCTAAGCATTAGTTAGAAGTCGTACGGGAGTGGTTCTTTTAGTCCCTTGCGCAATGAGCATATTATACATGGACCGCGACTTGCTGAAACAGCAACTAGAATATACTCTAGAAGAAACAAATTTTGATGATCAAGGTGACCTTTATCGAGGAAAAGTTCGTGATAACTATATCAATGAAGACACCATAACAATGGTTACAACTGATAGAATCTCGGCCTTTGATAGAGTGTTGGGAACAGTTCCTTTCAAAGGTCAATCATTAGTGGAATTAGCAGATTGGTGGTTTGGAGAAACTGCAGATATTGTGGCTAATCATGTAATTAGACGCCCTCACCCTAATGTCTGGACTGTAAGAAAATGCGACCCGATTCAAGTTGAAATGGTAGTTAGAGGATATCTTACAGGAGTAACATCAACATCAGCCTGGACAGCATATGAACGTGGTGATAGGGAATTTTGTGGTAATGAATTGCCCGATGGGATGCGCAAAAATGAAAAACTCCCTGAACCAATTATTACACCTTCTACCAAAGCAGCCAAGGGTGATCATGATGAGTCTGTACCACCATCTGAACTCTATAAACGTGGCGTAGTCGATCCCGCATTGTACAAGGAATTAGCTCGAATTTCCATGCGCTTGTACGAAAGAGGAGTTTCTAGGGCTGCAGATCATGGTTTAATTTTTGTTGATACCAAATATGAATTTGGAATATCGAATGGAAAAATAATGTTGATGGATGAAGTCAATACACCAGATTCAAGCCGATACTGGATGGCTGATGACTATGAAAAACGTTTTGAGAAGAAAGAAGAACCAAGAAAATTAGACAAAGAGTACGTTAGAACTTGGTTAGCCGATAAAGGATTCACAGGTGATGGGAAACCGCCTAAATTAACTGATGAATTACGTATTGAAGCAGCCGCTAGGTATATGGAAGTTGTAGAAACATTTACAGCAGAACCAATGCAACTTGAAGTGGGCCCTGTGGATGAGTCTATTTACTCGATACTTAATCCATTTGCGTATTGAACATAATCGTCAGCTTTATATCTTAAGCCTAAACGTGACTTATCCCAATATATAGGACATGTATTGGAAAAAATAGGAATGGCCCAGAAAAAGAATAGAGCTCAGCAAAAGCCAAAATCAGAAATTAAATTAGCCGAAGAGCGCTTTCAAAACTGTATAGTCAAAAGGAATGCTCTAAATGATGAGGCTCGAATTTTGAGAGATGAGCGTAATTCATTGCATGATCAGAGGGGCAAGGTCATGGAAGAAATAATGAAGCATCGTGAAGAGATGAAATCAAATTCCAAGTCTAAAACTAAACATCAAAATGCACGTAATGGCGCTCAAGAAAAAGCAAAGAAATTAATCGAACTTAAGCAACAGAAAAGGAAGGGTAAGAAAGGCGAAAAGTCTCTGAAAGATACAGTCCAAGCACTACATTCAGAAATTCTTAACTTAGAAAAGAGAAGAGAAACTACAGAAATGCCAATTGCTAAAGAAAGAGAACTTATGGATAAATTAGCTATTCTTCGAAGAAGTCTTGGTGATCAAGAGGAGGTCCTGTTAACCCAAGAACATCTTGATGCGGAAGTTTCCGAACTAGATGTAAGCATAGATGCTGAATTTTCAAAAGCAGATGAAGAGCATAAATCGGTCGTGGATTTTGCACGTCTAAACAAAAAGATATACAAGAAAGTCACTGCTATTATGAAGGAAGCTTCACATCTTTCTACAGAGGCAGATAAGAAGCATAAAGAATTTGTCGATTGTCGAAAGAAAGCTGATAATCAGCATGCTAAAGCAATGGAAATGCTTGAGACATTAAGAACACATAGAAAAACAGCTAGCGAAGAACGTCAAGCCCGCTGGCAAGTTGTTAAGGATCACAGAAAGAATATTAAGAAAGAATTGTATGATCCAAAGAAGTTAGAGAATGTGGCAGATGATGCCCTTCAACAGTTAATGTCCGGCGGTAAAATCAATCTTTAATGGATTCAATCATTTTAGCTGGCGGTTTCGCCAAGCGAATGTTGCCACTTACGGAAAAGACACCTAAACAGCTTCTTGATGTAGCAGGTGAGCCAATGCTTTCCCATGTATTACGTTCTTTAGAGAGTGTATCTCCTGATAGAGTCATTATTTCTGTTAATAGTTTCTTTGAATCAAATTTTGATAAATTTATAGAAGATTATGATGGTCCCTTAAATCTACAACTTTTTGTTGAGCATAGCAATAGTGAAGAAGAAAAATTAGGTGCTTTAGGCGCACTAAATTTGCTTTTTTCCGAATTATCAATTACAGGTCCTGTTATTATTGTAGGAGGGGATAATTTATCAGACTTTGATTTAAGTCGAATGTTGACTCAATCTGATAAAACACAAAGAGATGTAATTGGATTATACGATGTTGATGATTATGAACTTGCTAAACTTTATGGAATTGCAGAAATCGATGGGGATCGAATAGTAGACTTTATTGAAAAACCAGCAGAACCAGAATCTACTTTAGCTGCAACAGCTTATTGGCTATTATCCGAAGAAGGCGTATCAAATTTCTTCGAATATATTAACTCTGGAGGAGATCGTGACGCACTTGGCAACTTCTTGGCTTGGAACGTTAGGAGAAATGACGTTAGATGTGTATCTTTTCGTGGGAATTGGTATGATATCGGAGATTTAGAATCATACAATGCCGCTCAAAAGTGGTTAACAAATTAAACCAGAGGGTTTTTTTAGAACAACTTTGTCCCAATTATAATGGCAACTGATTTATCGCTACTAGGAGAAGTTCTCGTCATCAGTTCATTGTTTCTTTTAGGAGTAGGTTATTATCTTTCAGAGAAAGGGCATAATTTTCTGGGAAAGCATTTTCCAAAAAAAATAGGTCATAATATATCTATCTTAGGTTGGTTGTCTCTTGGTTTTTTTTGGTGGATTCAAGTGGAGCATTATATTCTCATAAAAGATCCAGTTAATGCCTTATTTTGTGCAGCAGCAGTTCCTTTCTTTGGTTATTTAGCTTATCATGAATATTTGAGCGTTATTTGGAAAGAGTCCTATGAGCCATTACGTTGGTTAGCAGCTATGACTGTGGTGGCAGGGGGAATTTATTTTTTTGTGGAAAGAGTACCTTTGCTTGCAGGATGGCTAATTCATTTGGTTGCAGAACAATCGATATGGATTCTTGATATTTTTGGTATTGAGAATACACTTGGTTCGATAGATTATGGTGAAGGATCACGCATTTATCGGCCAGGTTCAGAACATCAAGAAGTAAGGGTCTCAGTAGAAGGAGGGGATTGGAAAGATCCTCTTGCCCCCTCCGTTAACATAGTTCTTGCATGCACAGCACTTCAAAGTATGATTATATTTGTAGGGGGTGTTATCTGTACTAAGGCACCTTTGAATCGCCGTTTCAATGCATTTTTAGCAACTGTACCTCCCATTTACATTCTTAATTTAATTAGGAATGCAGTAGTTATTTGGTTAACTTATGAGCATGTTTGGGGTGATGATACTTTCTTCTGGGCTCATGCAGTTATTGGGAAAGTTGGTAGTTTAATTGCTCTTATCTTTTTGGCTATTGCCGTTTTTCATTTTTTACCTGAAATGCAGGATTCAATTTTAGGTGTTATTGATTTACCTCTTCGTGAGGCCCCAAAGAATGCTCAAGACGTGCCTTTTGCAAAGGGAATGCCCATGATGGTCGTTTACATCACAATTTTTGGTCTTATTTTGTTTCCTTTTGGAGTATCAGCAGACTCGATTAATAGTCAAGGAATAGAGGTTGATTGGCCTTTAGGAGAGATATATGTTTTATCATTAGTTCTGATTTTCCTATCATTATTCTTGCTATTTTTCTATAGAGATCCTCATCGTGAAATACAAGAAGGAATCGTTAGTCCTGCAGATGGTATTGTGCAGAAAGCAATCAAAAAGAATGGGATGATTAAAATTTCAATATTTATGGGTCTACAAAATGTTCATGTAAATCGTTCACCAATAGATGGCAGGGTTATTTCTCAAAAGCACAAACCCGGGGGCTACACTCCGGCATTTTCTAAAGATTCTGATAAAAATGAAAGACTAATAACCAAATTAGATACAAATATAGGGATTTTCAAGGTTACACAGATTGCAGGCTTTTTGGTAAGAAGAATTGTTAGTTATATTACTCCTAATTCTATGATTGATAAAGGTGAAAGGATAGGTCTTATTCACTTTGGTTCTCGAGTAGACTTAGCGTTTGAAGAGGCAGGAATTGAGTTGAAAGTAAAAGAAGGCGATCGTATATTAGCAGGTCAGACCGTCGCAGTCTTCACACCCATGTCTTCGCTTTCCGTCTCTGAAAAGATTTTAGAAGGACCCAAGCGAATAATATCAAAACTGAAAGCTACTGCTTTGGAGGGTGGCGACTGATGAGTATTCTAGAAAGATGGTTCAAGCCCTTAACTTTAATCTCGTATGCGGATTTGGCAACACTTACTAGTGCTACATTGGGTTTTCTAGCAATTACTTACATTATAGATGGTACAACATCTAGTTACATAGTTGCTTTGATTTTACTTCCTATTTCAGCAATTATAGATGGAATGGATGGGGCTTTAGCTCGTAAATTTGGAACAAAACATGATTATGGCAAATATCTAGATTCTATATCTGATTCAATATGTTTTGGTATAGCACCTTCAATTTTGGTTTATTCGCTGTATTATGATATTGCCCGTGGCCCTGCCCTAGACCTATTTGATAACAATATGCAAATTAATTTTAGATATAATATAGATAACCTAGTTGCAATCTCAGCATCTCTAATGATTGCTTTATTGAGTATATTTCGGTTAGCTAGGTTTACTATAGGTAAACAAGGATCAAAGAAGTATTTCGAAGGTTTGCCTGCACCAGGACTTACTATGTTTATTGTCGTCGTTTCAATAAAATATTCTTCAATTAATGAAATTAACAATGTTTTGGTCCCTCTTACGATTGGGTTTGTATCATTACTTACAGTTACAACTATACCTTATGCAAAGGCTAGAGCTGGATTTAGAAATCCAATATTATTTGGTATTTTAGTTCTTATTATCACCGTCATTCTTCGCTTTTTTGATAATGACCTATGGGAGACTATTTGGTTTGCAGCCTTTGCTTTGTACATGTCCTACTTTGCACTAATACCTGCCTTAATTTCTAAGGGGACCTTCGACGAATAATTATTTTTTTCTTCGATATACTATTATTGCTAACATTGCAACAATAGAGATGAAAGA
>CAZOEZ010000005.1:0-21743 GCA_964578995.1 uncultured archaeon | reverse complement strand
CTTGTACTATCACATTTGAAACAGATTTTGCAAGTTCTTCTTCACCATTCATAATCAAGACTTCTAATCTATAAGTAGCTTCAGAAGTTCCTGCAGGTACGTCTATTGTAACTGTAAATGTCGTTCCCTCATCAGCTTCTAAATCAATTTCAGTTATCGAAGATGTAGCCCATTCGCCAGCTTCTGCTGCAGTTACTATAGTAAGACTTTGCATACCATTACTATCACTTAATAGTGTGAAATCAAACACACCAGATTCACCTGGAGCGATATTAATCAGACCACCACTGTCTCTTCTGAGAGTAGCTCCACTCTCTAATTCTTCAACAATTACTTTGATTGTTTTTTCATCATATGCACTTTGATCATTTCTTGAAGTTGCACTAATGTCAATGTAAGTATTGCCATCTTCTGCATCTGCAGGGATACTGATTAACCCGCTTACTGTGGCATCACCATCTGCTCCGATAGTAACTTCATCCTCATCAAATGTTACCCATGTTTCACCATCACCGCTTGAAGCAAGGTCAAAAGTGTCTTGTTCATCACCTTTGTTGTAAATAGTTATTGTAAACTCAACATCCTCACCCGCAATTGATTCTGCATTAGTTGGATCCAATTCAATTTCTACCTCGTAATTCACAGGATTGTCTGTAACAGTTACAAGTAGTTCTAGTTCATCCACAGTTCCATCACTGGCAGTCACAATGATAGTTAAATCATAATCACCATATTCGGTATCGTCTTCTATCTTAAGTGCTAATTCTAAATCTCGGCTTTCATCACTTTTCAGTTCCATTTGGTTAGCAATTTGCCCCCAGTTGGAAGCGCTTCCTGTCATTTCTATATTGAACACATCAGTCCCAGATGCTTCATTACTGACGATTAAATCAAACATTATATCGTCACCAGGTTCACCTTCCTTATGGTCATTAAATGTTAAAATTTCAGGTATGCAAATCATTACAACTTCAATAACTTCATCTTTCTCATTGTTACGATGATTTTCATCTTCTTTCAAAGTCTCAACGATTATAGTTACTTCCATTGGGTTTTCACTGTCCCATTCCCAATCTAATGTTTCTTCATCACCCGATTGAAGAGGCCCGACGACTCTTGTTTCAGACCACAGCTCATTTCCATTCGAGTCGATAACTCGTGCTTCAACATCAAATGCAGCTTGGTCTTCTGATCCGTAGTTCCTAATGATACTTGAGAATTCAATAGTTGAGTTTTCATTAGTTGCACTTTCAATTTCTAAAAGTTTCACACCAACATCATCCGCTGCCGATGCAGCTCTTAACCAATCAAGAGCCCGACCAACCATATCATTTCTATCATCACTACTATTCACGAATGCAAATGTAAATGGCGAAACAATTATTCTGTAGTCACCTTCAAAGTGTAAAGACATGTTGTAAATTTGTGGTGCATCATTCCAATTACTCATTCCAGATTCTAAATCATCACTAAATATAGATCCTGTCGAATCAGTTAATTCAACATCATCAAAATACCAACCTTCATAATTGTCAACAACACTGTCAGCACCAAATCTAAATCTGAATCTTACATCTTCTCCCGAGAAATTTCCTAAGTCAAATGTTGCTTGTACCCAACCTCCTGAATCACCATAGTATCCAGGTTCTCCATCAAGTCCAGTAACAGAATCTGCAGGATAACCACCACTTGGGGCAATTACTTCCCAGCTTTCTCCGTCATCTGTTGATATTTGTACATTTCCTCCGTCATAAGGATATGTTGCACTCTCAGTATCATAATATTGTTGGAATCTCAGCTGTCCACCTATTCCTAATTCATAGGAATCAGAAGTATAGATTGAATAATCCCAACCACTATGATATTCTCCATTTTCTTTTGTTTCATCTCCAATCCACATTGAATGTGTTGGGCTATTGGCCTTTCGATTTGAATCCTCATCTGTGTCTACAATATGCCACCAATTGCTTTTACCTGTGTAAAATGCACCTATTGCATCATCATTAGGACGAATCCAATCTGCGTAGTCCCAGCTGTAAATACTTCGATCTCCCATATCATATTCAGCTTCACTAAAGATATCATCATCATCAACACCAACTAATGGGTTTGGGGTTCCAGAACTGTCACTAACATGTTCTACCTTGAGATAATCATATTCGAAAGTTCCAGGCTCTCTAGAACCGCTTGAACTGTTTAGGGCTGTCATGAACTGTTGCCCCATTATCCACATACTGCCTCCATTGTCTAGATAATCGCTGATACAAGACTTCCAATTAGTTAAATTTCTTTGTTGATGGTCGCCTTGAATCCATATGACTACGTCATAATTTATCATTAATTCATTAGTTGGATACGGGTGTAATTCCCCAAAAGCTCCAGCTTCAACATCATAAGGCATCGTGTAAACATCATAACCACGACTCTCTCCATCATCAAAATAATTTTGCAGAGTATTTTTCATTCTGTTATCTACACCATCAGCGTTGTAATAATTGTTAAATCCATTGTTTTTACCAAAATTTGCATCAATCAACAAGACTTTGTCACCACCTTCTTGTTCGTAGTAGAATGGTGTTGCAGAGATATCTTGACTGTCCTCAGTTTCAGGATCGTCTCTACTAGTTACAGTGACTGAGAATGAATGTTCATCCCCAAGAGGCGCTAGAGTTGGTGCAATAACCACAACAGTAAAGTTTTGACTTGATCCTGCAGTTAGATACAAAGTTGTAACATGTGATATTATTTTCCATTCATCGTCTTCACCATTAAAATCAGTAGTTATATCATAATATCCGCTGTTTTCCCCAGTGTTTGTAGCTGTAAAGTTGAAAAATACAGATTCACCAGACAGTACATCTTTAGCTTGTTCTTCTACAGCCAATGCAACTTTGTATCCACTTTCTGCAACATCAACTGCTTTTTCCTTAGGATTATTTCCAGCTCGTTCGTCATCCTCTAACAATGTTTCTACTCTGATAGTATAGGTTCCATTTGGCCCACCTTCCCAAGTCCAATCTAGGGTCACATTGTTTTTAGATTCAAGATCTTCAACTTCTTGTGTTTCATTGTAAACTTCAGTTCCATCATCTTTAGTTACAGTACCTCTTACATCAAATAAATCTTGATTTTCTGTACCAAAATTATAGATATTAGAATGGAAAGTTACAGGCCTTCCTGGTTTAGCCGTATCAGGTGCATCCAAATCCTTAGTTCCGACATCATTAGGAATTGGAGGTAGACTGTATAGAGTAAAATCATCTATATACAAGCCATCATATTGTGTGTATGTATCTGATACGAATCTTATTCTAAAGGTTACATCCCCTTCGTATTCACTTACATCAGTCTCTACGTACAACCAGCCATTTTCATCAGCATCGTCATATTCCTCTGAATAATCTCCATTATCTCCAGGGACTGTTTCCAGTGTTTTCCATTCTCCAGATACGTTTATCTCAAGCATAGCAGAATCATACGGCCCATCAATACCGAACCAAATCATAGTTGATACATATTTTTCAGAACCGTCTCCCAAATCAATTGTCGGGGTTTCTAAAGAATCATTCAAAGAAGCACTGTAGACCCCTGTGTCTGTGTTACCCAGATACCAGGCATAATCACCTGAATAGGCTCTTCCATAATCTTCATCAGCAGAATAATAATTCCATTCGCTTAGAACTACATCAGCTTCCCAATCACTAGTACCATCCTCAAAGTCGTCTTCAAATTGGGCATTTATTCCATTAATAATCATGAAATCATCGATATACCATCCTTCGTAACCTTCCACAGATGAATCAGTTCCAAATCTAAATCTGAATTTTACATCTTCGTTTGTGTAATTCCCAAGGTTGAAGTTAGCCGTATCCCAAGTAGCTTCAGTTCCTTCACCTGAAGTTCCAGTGTACCCTGGTTCATTATCTAATCCTACAACGGCATCGTCAGGATATCCTCCATCTGGTGTAATGACTTCCCACTCAGTTCCACCGTCAGTAGAAATCTGAACATTTCCGCCATCCCAGCTAAATTCGGTACTATACCAAATATCAACCGACATACTTGGATTTGTTCCTAGAGTGTGATTGTCCGCAGTGTACAATGAGAAATCCCAATTATTGTCATATTCCCCGTCACCTTTAGATCCATCTCCAACCCACATAGCATGTGTTGGACTAGAAGCTTCACGATTATCATCCTCATCAGTATCAATAATATGCCATGGATTACTCAATGATTTGTAATTTTTCCATCCATTTATTCCATCCTCCATATCATCTATAAATTCAATGTCAACACTTCTCATAATAGCTGAAGAAAGATCATTCTCAGATATTTCATCATTATCATCATGTACTTCAGCTTCAAACCAGAAAGTTCCATACTCATCAGTTTCCCAATCCCAATCTAAAGTTACAGAGTCTCCGGGATCCAAGTCGTCAATGGATTGCGTTCCTCCGTTATATACAACTCCACCAGCTCCATCGTATACTTTACCACTAATATCGGGACTCATAGAAACATCGCCTGTGTTTGTCACAATCACGCTCATTTCCCGCTCAGTGTCCTTCTCAGCAATCATAGGATCTACTCTTGCTTCTGAAAGACCTATGTCATAGTTTACGTATGTGTTTACAGCAATCTGTTTCTCATTATTATCTTCTTTCTCGTCATTAGATATCGTTGCTTCAGCTTTTATTTCGTATTCATAATCCTCATCGTCGGGCGCATCCCATTCGAATTCAACAAAGGCCCCTTCTCCAGTATCTATGGCTATAGTCTCTGAGTCTGTGTATCTGTAGGTATTATTCAAACATCTAACATCAATAGAAACTTGAACACTATCTTGGTCTTCAGTTCCTCTATTTCGAACTGTGACATTTATTAGATTAGTTGCATCGGGTTCAATAGTGTCTCCGTCTTTTGGTGTATTGAAACGGCTAAGCGCAACGTCATTTTCTAGTTGTTCTACCAAATATTCAACTACAAGGTCCATAAATTCGTCACGATCAGAACTATCACTAAATGAACTGAAATCTATAGCCATAAAGACCAATTTGTAATCCTCTTCAGTCCTTATAGTCGAAATATTGTAATCTCCATTAGAGCTAAGAACTTTCTCGAATCCTTCACGAGGATTAAGATCATCTCCAAAATCAGTCATTATGGCTGAAGTATCATAACTGATTCCATCTGAAATAGGATCATCGTCAACACCATACGTTACAGCTGGGCTTTGGCGGTCATGGTCGATGTAGGAAACTCCAAAATAATCATATTCAAAATCACCTTCATATCTATCACCGTCAGCGCTATTAAAATCGTACATAATATCATGTCCAATAGCCCACAAGGATCCCCCACCTTCAAGGAAATCACCAACATTTTGTTTATCTTCGTCTGTAAAAGTAATATCCGTATCACCACTTTGATAATCAGATCCACAAACCCAGATAATCAAACTGTATTCACTTAATGTGTCATAATCAGGTGCATTTTGTCCACTGTCAACTCTGATAACATCATAGCCTATTGAGGTGGACATGTTGTCAAGTGAGTCAATATAGTAACCGTCCGTCTCGGTTCTGGTACCTCCGTTATTGCTACTATTATCATCATCAAGTAGAAGAATTGGAGGATAAGCCACATCGATATCTTCTTCTTCTTCGTTGTTATCTTCATTAGATTCACGTATTTGTTCTTCTTCATCTACAATTGCTGTGATAGTATGTGAGCCTCCTACAGCTCTCCAATCGATTTCAGCATCTGCAGTGCTACTACCTGGAACAGTGACACTTTCCTTACCGATGTAATTCCCATCCCAATAGAAACTTACATTGGTCGTTACGCTTATTAGACCGCTAGATCCGCCATCATTTGCAATTTCGGCAGTAATGGTTATTGTGTCTCCACCAGTCGGTGAATCGTCGCTAAAGGTTATTTCATTTATTGATAAATCGGGGTCACCTTCGTCTGCCAAAGTGTTCATGGCAGATAGTGGTAACATCAGTATGGCTAACAAGAAAGCAGTTAGTTTGCGTAACATAGTCGCTCCAGAGTTAGCTAGCCCTGTGTGTTATAAAGCTGTGTTTACACCCTACGGGTGTAAGTTTTATGGCCTAATTTAGGGTCTTCCTTTAATCGATTATTTTCCCCTTCTTTCCATTCATTTCCGATTTCTGGAAAGTAAATACAACCCTCACCAGCGATATTATCTGGAACAAGTGTCATATCAATTAAATCTGCTTTTCTCATTGCTTCTTCATAGATTCCAGCACCCCCAATAAACCAAACATCACCTTCACAAGTTTGTAGTGCATCATCAATACTTTGGAAGCAATCTATTTCTTCAATAGAGTTTCTTGTTATGACTATGTTTCTACGGTTTGGAAGTGGTTTAATTGGTAATGATTCCCAAGTCTTACGACCCATGATTACCGTGTTTCCTGTTGTTAATCGTTTGAAGCGTTTGAGATCGGCAGAATAATGCCACGGAATCGAATTATTTTTCCCAATAATACCTTCAGGTGATACAGCAACCAAAATTCCTTTCATACAGCAACCTTGAATGGAATGAATGGTTTGGGGTTATAATTTTCTAATCTAAATTTCGAAAGAATAGTGTCTGTTTCAGCATCGAGTAAACCCATTACATCATCTAAAGTTTTGATACTTTGATCTATTCTCAGTTCTGGTAATTTATTAATTTCTCTTTTCAATTGTTCTTCTAATCCCGGAATATGGTCATATTCTTCCATAGTTCCGTCAGCTTTTTTTGTGTAAATATGTGCATCAACCAAAGAATGCCCAAAGGTACCAACTTTCATATCTGAAAGATGAGCAAATAAATGTAGCAGAAATGAATATCCTGCAATATTGTATGGAACACCTAGGGCAACATCACAACTGCGTTGAGTAAGGTGTACACAAAGCCGTGGTTCATTATTTTTATCATATTGTACATTGAAAATGAACATAAGATGGCAGGGAGGTAGACCACTAGTCTGAGCATTATCAGGAGCCCATGCTGAAATCACCATTCTACGGCTGTTTGGATTCTTTTTCAGCGTGTCTAAAACGTAACGTACTTGGTCATTATATTCTTGTTCTCCATGTATTGGAAATTTTCTCCAGAAGTTGCCATATGCACTTGGTACGTAGCCTTCTTCATCAGCCCAGTGATCCCAGAATTTACAACCGTGCTTTTTTAATAGTCCTATGTGCAAGTCTCCAGACAAAAACCACAAATTTTCTATTACTATATTCTTCCAAGAAATTTCTTTGGTAGTTAGAAGCGGAAATCCTTCATTCAAGTCGATAGAATAGTTAATATTAAAAGCAGAAATTGTGTCGACTCCAGTCCTATTTTCCTTCCTAGTTCCTCGGTCTAAAACATCACGTACTAAGTCTAAGTATTGCTTCACGGGAACCCAATAGGAAGGCCCCCTAAAGTGTTGCTTTGTCTTAGCAAATTATAAATAAATTGGCGTATTGTGTATGGAATGCCTTTTCGTATTATTGACCACGAATCCAATGAGATTTTGCTTGAATCCCCACATGTATCAGATTTGATAGAATACATTGACAAAAATTCTGATGAATATATGGTCAAAGAATTGACTATTTCTTAGGCTAAAAATTAACCAGTTACTAGAATTTCTATACTTTCTGCAAGTGCAATGTCGTTTTCAGTTACACCATTTTCATCAGTTGTCGAAGAAGTCACAGTTACAGAACTTTCTTTGTGTATCAGAATTTCTGGATAGTGTCCTAATTCTCCAGCTATACTAGCAACATGTTGTACGAAAGTAGCAGCTGATTCAAAACTATTGAATATGAATTCTTTCTGTATGCGTCTGTAGACATCATTGTAGTTCCAACCGTCAAGACCATTCAATGATTTTTCAACATTTTCATCGCTTAGTAAATCAGCCATGGTCGCTTATCCTACGTTCCTATTTACAGGTTCCCACCTTACTTATAAACTATTTTGAAATGGAATGTCGTGTTGCCTTCAGAAAGAATACCAAATTTCGGATTTTCTTTTAGAAAGGATTTTCCTTATTTTACATTGTTTGGTCTTATTATTTCGTTAGTCCTTATATTTTATTCACAGGGCATAATTAATGATATTCTTCAAGGTGAAGATTTAAATTTTTCAATTACTGATAAAGATGATGACATCCTCCTTGAATTTTCAGATTTGTCAATTTGGATTCTTATATCTTTAGTATATGCAATCTTTCTCATAATATTTTTTATTCTACCATTATCTCTTTATTTTAGAGGTTTAACCCAATGGGAGTGGGACCCCACTGAGGTTATATTTTGGTTGGTTGTGACTAGAGGATTTTCTTTATTCCTTGAGGAGCTGGGGAATACAAATTTAGGTTACGTAGATTTCTTACAAATTTTGATTGATATAGTAGATTCAATTACTGTAATTTTCTTGACCATATTTTTGCTCAAATCTTATACTCATTTTGTAGTTCCGGCTTTATCAGATTGGTTAACTGTTGGAAAATCAGACACCCAATATGGTCCGCTTCTGGAGATACTTGGTTCTCTATTGATTATAGTATTTGGAGTTACTAATTTCTTATCAACTTTCCATGTAGACTTTGGTGTTTTAATTGCAGGCGTGGGTGTTGTTGGTTTAGTTATAGCGCTTGCAGCTCAAGACACATTGAGTAATTTCTTCTCAGGAATTCTTTTATTGTTAGATCAAGGTTTCAAAACAGGCGATATGATTCGTTTTAATGATACATATTGTATAATTCGAGAAGTTGGATTACGTTCTACCAAAATATACGACATTATAAATCACGTAATTATCATTATACCAAACAATGCTCTAGCAAATCAAGATATTGTTAATCTTACCAAACCAGATCGTTATTACCGTCTAAGAATAATAGTCGGTGTATCTTACGGTTCAGATGCACGTGAAGTCGAAGAAGCATTATTGGAAGTAGCAAAGGACAACAAGGATGTCGAACAAGATGATCCTACAAGACTTCCACTTGTCCGTTTTCAAGAATTTGGAGATTCTTCACTGAATTTTGCGCTTGTGGTTTGGATTAAGAATGTAATTAAGATACGACAGATAAATTCAGATTTACATCATGAAGTATTTACTAAATTGGGTGAAAAAGGAATAGTTATTGCTTTCCCACAAAGAGACGTCCATTTGCATGAAGCTTCGGCACCAGTTAAAAAACATGTAACAAAGTCTGCAGATAATCTTGATTCTGAAAAAAAAGCAAGACAAGAAGCAGAAGAGAAAGCAAAACAAGCCGAAGAAGAATTGAAACGAGCGCAAGAATCAGCAAAACAAGCTGGAGAAGAAAGGGCTAAATTAGAAGTCGAAGAAGCAGAAAGACAGGTAGAAGAAGCTGCAAAAGAAGCGAAAGAAGCAGCGAAGAAAGCAGACGAAGAAAAGTCTAAGAAGGCGGAACAAGAAGCAAAGAAGGCTGAAAAGGCTGCTAAGAAAGCAGAGGAAGAAAGAGCAAAGTTAGAAGCCGAAGAGGTTGCAAGAAAAGCTGAGGAAGAGAAAGTTAGGAAAGAAGTTGAAAAGGAAGCAAAGAGGGAAGCAAAGGAAGCTGAGCGAGAAGCAAAGAAGGCTGAAAAGGCTGCCAAAAAAGCCGAAGAAGCTGCAAAGAAGGTAGAGGAAGAAAAAGCAAAGTTAGTAGTTGAAGAAGAAGAAAAGAAAGCTGAAGAAGAGAAAGCTAAATTTGAAGCTGAAGAAGCAGCTAGATTGGTGGACGAGAAGAAGGCCAGAATTGAGGCTGAAGAAGCAGCAAAGATTGCTGAGAAAAAGAAGGCTGAATTAGAAGCTGAAGAAGCAGAAATAAGAAAATTAATTGAAGAAATAAAGGCAAGGCAGGCAGCACAAAAGAAGTAATTTCTTCATGATATTTTTGGCAACTTCAAGTAACCTTGATGAAACAGAGCTCCGGAAGCAACTAGAAAACCTACAAGTCCAGCAATTACTAGCATGAGATCGTGAGTGCCACCATGTACATGTTCTAGCGCACTTGCATTCAAATAAATCAAGAAGATGTAGACGAAGGCAAGCCTAGCTGCCGTACGAATTCCATTATCATTTCTTATGCCATAAGAAATCCACATGCCTGCCCCTCCAAGGAACAAAACAGTACCCGAACCAAAAATAGTTATAAGGAAAATATCACCACTGCTCATATCAGGGTACATATCCTCTGTCATCAATAACT
This sequence comes from uncultured archaeon, assembly GCA_964578995.1. GTDB lineage: Archaea > Thermoplasmatota > Poseidoniia > MGIII > CG-Epi1 > CG-Epi1. Next base: position 11,508 of record CAZOEZ010000005.1, on the reverse strand, counting down.
TCCAAAATTCTGTAGCGCCTCCAAAAAACAGACCATATCCTGCGGAATAGTGTGGAGCTGCAGGTTCATCTCTGAATGTTTTTAGATTGATTCCTGCAAACATAAACATCATTATGACGAATGGAGTCACTAAAATCATTGGAGCATAGCCAGTTTCAGCATCATACACATGAGTACCACTTACAAAAATTACAGCTTCCGCAATAGTGCCCAAAACGACTCCAATTCCGCATGCTAGGTACAATTTCCGTTCAACAAGTTTATCTTCTAATCCTTTTATTATCCAGAAAAACAAAAGCATTGCAGGAATAATATACATTAGCATACCGATTACATTTGCCTGAAATATGATCGAATCCATCTCTAATTTCTACGTAATATCGATACTAAAACCATTGATAGAATGGCAATATTGAGATTAAAGCTAGGTAACCCCTCCTCTTCCTCATCTACAACTGGGATTGTTACATATTCTCTTAAAGTTATAGAATTGATATGAACTTCGTAAAGGGGTCTATCAGGACCTCCAGGCGCTCTTGGGGCAGAACCGTCACCATCTACATCATTAGTCGTTGGAACTCCAGCAGACAATTGTACCAGATCCAAACCTTCCCTGACAACTCCAAATACAGCATATCCAGGGTCATCCTCCAAAGTTCTATTCCCATTGTCTAAACCATGTTGTGGTGTATCACAGATGTAGAATTGGCTGGTTGCTGAATCAGGTTCAGCACCTCGAGCCATTCCAATTGCACCATTAATATGTGTTAAATTCTCATTAGACTCAAAAGGTATATTATCATCAGATCCATTATCGCCACAAGTTGGATCTGTACCTGGATAGGCAACTACTTCCTTACACGTGGGGTCTCCACTTTGTATAACGAAATCATCTATAATTCGGTGGAAAAAGATTCCATCATAGAAACCCTGTTCAACAAGTCCAACAAAATTCTCAACAGTTACAGGCGCCCAATTCAAAAATAGTTCCAGAACGATTTCACCTTCAAAATCAGTTCCTCCGCCAGTACCTGCTTCATATGTAAGATTGATTACAACAATGGGGTTCCCTTCGAAAGATTCTACCATAGGACTAGATTCAGCCTTACTTACAGGCATGAAAAGCGTCAGTGCTACCAGAATACTTACTATTCTCACAGCGAGCCTATTTTTGGCTTCTTTATACGATTATAGTATAATTATTGGTGTAGATCTTTACGAGGGTCTTCATCTGTCCCCCAATTCAATACAAATTCTTTTGTTTTTTCATACATTTCTTCAAAAGAATCCCATAAATACAAAACAGGCTGATATTTTGTAACGTCATAAGGTCTAGTTTCCATTTCTCCGAAATTTGGTACACAATATTCAATTTTAGGGTCACATACACAAGCTTCATTGTCTCCACATCCTTCACCACCAGTGCAGGCATGTTCCATTTCTCCGAATGACGACAACAATCCAGGCCCTACTGATTTGACTACACCATTTTCCCGACATACTCCAAATTCCATTACATACCAATAAACAGATCCTAATCGTGTTATTGCAGCCTCACTTTCAGTTCTCATATCAGCCTGTCCGAATAAGATATTCAGTTCTGCCCATTCAGGCACACCTAACATTGCAGTATGGCCCACTAATTCGTGTACAACATCAGGTTCAGGAGTATAGAATGGTCTTGACGAATGTCGAATGTATTGGGTTGAAAGAAAAACTTTGTTGGCAAGAGCGGTATGGAAAGTCTTAGGGTGTACCAAACCACCTACAGGTTCTTGCCTAAATCCAGTCATTTTTTCCAATGTTTCACTAACTTCTTGAAGTTGAGGTATTTTATCATCAGGTAACCCTAATTTTTTTGCATTGTCAAGATACTGTACACATGCATGTTTTTTATGAACTGGAGTAATTCTTTCCATGATTGCAGCCCATACGGCGTCTTCTCCCTCAGAGTAGGGTGCATGGGGAATTTTCTTTTCCCTTCTTTCTTCCATGGACATTTCATTCCATTCTAGTGCAATCTTTGCAATTTCATTTCTTCTGGCCCTATATTCTTCGTCTTGGAATCCAGGATGGTCAGGATCAAGTTCTACGAAAACATTGCCTCCGACTATTTTCACAGCAGAGTTTGCTTCATCGGTTTCTTCACTTACACCTTCAATTGGTCCATGCATAGAGTATCACTGGATACCCATTAAGACCTACAATAAAGCAATTATGTTAATCGCAACCAATTCGATGTATGTTTGCTAACCATTAAATAGTAAAGCAAAACATTATTGTTATGGATATGGAAAAGGAGGACCGTGCATTGAGAGCAATTATGATTATCTCAATTATTGGTTTGATAGACTCAGTCTATTTGTCCTATTTGCATCATCTTGTTGCTGGAGGAGGAGGTTGCCCTACACAAGATCTTCCTGGATTAGATTGTGGCGTTGTCTTAGCAAGTGAGCAGGCTAAATTATTCGGCATACCGGTAGCATGGCTTGGGATTCTTGGTTTTATAGGATTATTTGGTCTTTCTTTAGATAGATTTCTAAATATGGATTTAGAGAGGACATATTACAATACGATTCTTTTACCTTTGACAGGGTTGATAGGAACTGCTTTCGGCATTTACTTGACTTATGTAGAGGCTTTTATCATTCATGAATGGTGTCCATTTTGTCTAATAGCATTTGCTTTAACTTTAGGAGCAACCTTTTTTGCCCTCAAGACATATGGTCACGTACTCAAAGACGCGATAGGGGGTAACTAATGGCATCTAAACGAAAACGTAAATTGGAGAAAAAGGAAGCATTAGCGGTTGATCAGAAAATGGTTGCAAGACGTGATGCGTTCAATGATAACCTATCGAGATATGGCCCTCCTGTAGCTTTGGCTTTGATTCTTATTTTGGTTGTCTATTTTGGTTTTTTCTATACGTTAGGCCCAGCAAATGCTGAAGAGTGGAAATTAGAGGAAGCCGAAACTGGAGACATTTATAAGTCAAGTGATTACTATAACAATGACAAGGTGACTTTGGTGGAGTTTTTCCATTCAGAGTGTCCACATTGTCAGCATCAGACTGATGCATTGAAAGAAATATATACTAATTATTCAAGTAATGGAAAAATTGATATGTTTTCTATAGGTGGTTACAAATTAGGATCTAACAAAGTAGATACCAAGAACGACATTAAAAATTTCAAGTTTCAATATACTCTAGAATGGCCTCACTTATACGATGGCAATGGTGAATTAATGAGAGACTATGGATTTAGTTCATATCCTTCTCTGGTTTTGATAAAAAATGGAGAGATAATTTACAGCCATAGTGGGCAATTAACTTATGACCAACTTTCCAAGGAACTTGACAAACATATTTAGAGACAAATTATTTAAAACAAGTTGAGAGTCAATAATTAATGGAATATCAGTTTTCTTTGACAGTATTGATAACCACGCTGTTTTTTATGTCAGGTTGTCTTGACTCGTTAGACAATTCGGATAGTGGTTTCTGGGGAGACGACTGTGAGGATGAAAAATCGGATTGTCCTGAAAACCCTGCCCCGGCTTTTGTTCTTATAAATCAAAATAGTGAGGTAGTCAATCTATCACAATTTGAAGGTAAAGTAGTTGTGATGACTTTTCTTTTCACCCATTGCCCTGATGTCTGCCCAGCACTCACCTATCAGATGAAGAGACTATCTGAAGAACTTGGTGATGATTATGAAGAATCTGTAGTATTCTTGAGTGTAACTGTAGATCCCGAAAGAGACACTCCTGAGAGATTAGCTAGTTTTTCTTCAGGAAGTAACGCCTCTTGGGATTTTCTTACAGTTAATTCATCATTCCCAGAAAATCATATGCAGGCAATGTGGACTAATTACAATATGGTAGTACTAGTTGAAGAGGACGCTTGTGGGGGGCAAGGACACTACATGGAAGACTATGAGGGATGTCACTGTAATCCTGGATACATGCAAGACCCCTGGAATGTAGATACATGTATAACAGATCCAGATTATGAGGTTTCAAATATTACTTTTGCGGAAGGTAGTATTGAGAACGATATAATTCAAGCTCTTGACGCATGGTCAGTAGCCAATGCTAATGGCCTAATGGACGAGGGCGATGCTATGGCTCTTTTGGATTCGCAAATATCTCAAATGTTTGGTTCTAATTGGATTATAAACGATATCAATGGTACATCGCATAAATCAAGTGATTACTACAAGCAGAACCTTACTTTAATCGAATTTTTCCATACAGATTGTGCGCATTGTGGCGCTCAAATTCCTGCATTGAAAGAGTTTCATTCTAATTATTCCTCAGATGTCAATGTAATATCAGTAGGAGGTTATGGTTTGGGTGGTAATATTGATAATTTGAGTAATATACAAGACTTCACAACAGAACATAATGTGTCTTGGACTTATCTTTACGATGAAGAGGGAATTTTAATGAATACTTTTGGTCTTAATAGCTATCCAAGTTGGGTTCTTTTGGAAGGCAATATGACGACTGGAGAAGCCCAGATTGTTGACATATCATCAGGAACTAAATCATATGATAGTTTAGTTGAAATGGTTACGAATCATACAGCGTCAGTAAATGTCACTGAACAAATGGATGCTATTCTTGAAAATCTAGATCATTGGCGCTTAGGCCATATTTCCGATGGTGATATGCTTGGCATAATTGCATCAGTTCTAAATTATGAATATACTCCAACCGAAGATGGGAATTATGGAGTCAGCCATTCTTCAAGGTTATACATAATTGACCAAAGTGGCGATATCCGTGTCCTTTGGAGAGGCGCAGATTGGACCTACGCTTCAATTTATCACGATATTCAAATCCTTCTTTAGTAAGAGCCAAATACCCGCTTATCCAGTAAGCCTCATGACTCTCTTAGGATTTGGAGATACAAGTTTAGTTTTTTTTGACTATGAATTTAGTTATTTGCACATCATCGCTTCGTTCATCTCAGTGTTTATTGGCATAATAATGACGCAGTCTGGTTTCGATAAAATATTTAATTGGGAAGGAGAGCTTGATTTCATGACAGAAAAGTTCTCTAAGACACCATTATCAAGTTTTACTGCATTTGGCCTTATTCAAGTTACTATTCTTGAAATTCTTTCAGGTCTCATGTCTTTGTTCGGTTCAATAATGGTTCTATTTTATGGCGAGGAATCCTATGGAATTATAGGCCTTATTCTAGCAGCTATATCGCTATCTATCTTAATGCTGGGGCAAAGAATATCTAAAGATTATGATGGAGCAGCAGTTTTGGTTCCTTATTTTCTTTTGACGATGTTTGGTCTATTTATCTACAGTTCTTAGAAACCACACAGGGTTCTCCAATCATCAACTGCACCAGGTGTAGTAAGTCCTACAGCCAAGAACAATACGATTAAGAAGAAAACTGGAACAGCCGCAGTTCTATTGACTAAAGGTGGATCCCAAGTCATATGCATGAAGAAAGAGCCAATAAACCAACATTTAATTGCTGCAATTCCAAAAAGAATAATCATAGTTACAGCGAAAGAGAACTCTGAAAGAATTGCGCCCACTTCCAGGACAGTCCAAAAGACTAACCATGCAAATACTTTCAAGAATCCGTTAATTGGATCATCAGTATGCCCTAGAGTAACCCATGCTGGAAACGAATGGTGTTCGTCATGCTCATGTTCGGAGTTTTTTTCTGTTGCCATTTTTACCTCAATACAAATAGAAGAATGGGAATACGAAAACCCATACTACATCCACGTAGTGCCAATACAAACCGAATAATTCGATTGTATCATGATATTCTTCATTGTAACCGTCTTTGTTTGCTTTTGCAATTAAGTAAAGTAATGCAATTAACCCAACGAATACGTGCGCCCCATGTGTTCCAGTAGTTATGTAGAAAGTCGTTCCTTCTAAACTGGTATCTAGCCAGAATCCATGTTCATATTTTGGAGCAATACAATGATGAGCTATATCTTGTTTGAGCGGATCACAATGGTCAGACCAGAAGTGTCCATTTTTCATTTCACCCCATTCCCATGCTTTTAGAATCAAGAAAAGAGCGCCTAATGCAAATGTAGCTATTAGATATCTGGTTGTAGCCTTTGGATTGTTATTCCTAGCTGCATAAAGCGCCAATACTACTGTTAAACTACTGAGGAGAAGTGCAAAAGTGTTAATCACTCCAAAGATTAAGTGACTTCTGATAATATCTGCAGCAGGAACCCAACAAGGGTCAATACCAATACATTCTGCAAGATTGGAGTCATAGTCTGGAACAGCAGCGCGGTATCTTAGGTAAGCACTCAGTAACGTACTGAAAACCATTACTTCAGTTAATAGAAAAATCCACATACCAAATTTTCGAGTAGTTATACTTCCCCAGAAATCATGATAAGCTTCAATATCTTCACCCTCTTCAGAGTCCTGATCCCAATAATCTTGTACCCACATGAAAAATCCAGTTAAAAGTCCTGCCAGCCCTAAAAAGAAGACAAACCAGTAACCCGTGTCTCCGGTTTTATCTTCGCCTCCGGCAGTAGCCATTACAAGGCCTATGAACATTAAAGCAGCACCAATAGAAAACACGAATGGGGCTATTGTTCCATGGTGGCCATGATCATCACTCATTAGTCTTCCTCCTCAGCAACTTTCAGTGTTGGGATTTCAGTAAAACTATTGTGTGGTGGAGGTGAAGATGTGGCCCATTCAAGTGACCATCCATCCCAGGGGTTATCTCCAGCTTCTTTTCCATATTTATATGAGTAGAGTACATTGTACACAAATATTAATTGGACAAATCCAAAGACAAATGCCCCAATAGTAATCATCTGGTTCAATTCTGTTAGGGATGCATCATAAGTTGCATATCTTCTAGGCATTCCAGATAGACCAACGTTATGCATTGGATAGAATGCAACATTGAAGGAAATGAGAGTGAGGGCAAAGTGAAGAAGTCCTAATTTTTCATTCATGATTTTACCAACCATCTTAGGATACCAATAGTAAACTCCAGCTATGAAGGAAAATACAGTTCCTCCGACGAGTACATAGTGGAAATGAGCTACAACAAAATAACCATCATGTATTCCAATATCAACCGGTATAGATGCACATATTATTCCGGTGATCCCTCCAATAGTAAACGTAATAACAGTTCCCAATGCAAAGACCATGGGCGTTTTCAGAACAATAGATCCTCCAGTCATGGTGGCTAACCAATTAAAAATCTTGATGCCTGTCGGCACCGCAACCAGCATTGTAGTTAACATAACAATAAATCGGAACAAAGGATCGGCACCGCTCGTGAACATGTGGTGTCCATATACAACAAATGAGATAATTCCAATTGTAGCCATAGCATAGACCATAGATGTGTACCCAAAGATTGGTCTTCTTGAGAATGTAGATATAATTTCAGAGAGAACACCAAATGCAGGTAAAATAACAATGTAAACTTCAGGATGGCCAAAATACCAGAACAAGTGTTGCCACAGTATAGGATCACCTCCGGCTGCTACATCAAAGTACAAAGTACCAAATGTTCGGTCAGCCATTAGCAGGATAAGTGCAACAGTGAAAACAGGGATTGATAGTAATAATAAGAAAACAGTAACAAAAATGGACCATGCAAACAAAGGCATTCTCATCATTGTAACGCCTGGAGCTCTCATGCGCAGCATAGTGGTCAGGAAATTAATTGCAGTTAGAGTTGATGAAGCGCCAAGCATAATCTGCCCAGCTACCCAGAAATCGGTTCCAGGAGTTGTTGAGAAATCACCCGAGGCATAAGGTGTATATCCCGTCCATCCGACATCTCCAGCACCTCCGGTAAAGTAACCCATGTATACAACAAAACCACCTGTTGGCAATAGCCAGTAACTCAATGCATTCAATCTTGGGAATGCTAAATCTCTTGCACCGATTTGCAATGGAATAAGATAATTTGCAAAACCAAATATGATAGGCATGGCAGCCATGAAAATCATGGTGGTTCCATGCATAGTAAATGTAGAATTATACTCTTCATAAGTTAAGAAATCACCATCTATGCGAGGTTCGAATAATTGCCAACGAATCAATAATCCTAAGATTCCACCAACAAAGAAGAAACCAAATCCAGTGCAGATGTATAAAGTTCCAATATATTTGTGATCTGTAGTCGTTAACCAAGGATAAGTTGCCTTCCAACAATCTTTGATAATGTCTTCGAATGATTGTTCATTTACGACCATTCGATTTCCAATAACGACAACACCAAGCGTCACAACTAAAACAGTGAATGCATAGATCATTTTCTTTGGCATAGACAATTCACCATGGTCTTCAGCTATCTTTGCATTTACACCTGCAGAACTAAATTCACCTTTGTTCCAATAATCTCCTATATTTCCATCTGCTCCATTAACTGAGTTTCCATATACTGTAAATTCCACAATCTTCGAATCACTTTCAGGCGCAATCCAGTTGAATGACCATTCTCTATAATTATTTCCTTCTTCATTATGAGTCAGGTGGGTTTCACCTTCGGGCACCCATGTATTATTATCTATAGATTCCAAAGTTCCATAGTTTGTTTGAATGAAGAATCCACCTTGATTTCCATCCGTTAAAGCATCAGGTCCTCCTGATATTTTCAGTGTTAAAGTGTATACTTTACTAGAATTGTATATTTCAGGCAAGTTAGTTAGATTGATAATAACATTAGAGTCCATTGGCCCTGTAGAGTGGCAAGTACATCCATTTTTTACTAAATTATCATCTGTAATTCCTGTTGGGTAACTGTCGCCAGTTGGGAATGCAGAGATTGCTAAAAGGATAGACATAAGGAATCCAAGGCTCAATATTTTCAGAGATCGATTATTCATGCAATCTCCGTTTCCGTTATGAAAATGTCAGCATCCATTAGTGAGTGTTCTTCTCCGCAATATTCTGCACACCAGATACTGTATTGACCAGCTTTGTATTCTCCCGTATCAAGCCAAGATAAAGTCTCTAAATTAGGCACAACATCTTGTTTTATTCCTAGTTCAGGAAAGTTAAAAGCGTGTAAAACATCTACAGAATTTAGTCTGAAATGGACTACAGCACCATGAGGAATCTCTAAGCAACCACGAGCCGTGCTAGTTTCACATTGGTCAAATCCTTCGGGCTCTTGATAAATTCCGGTACTGCACCATTCTTCTTTGTCAGCTTTTTCTTCATTACATATAGGTGTTGCAAATGACCAATAAAATCTTCCTGCTGTGACTTCTATAGTAATATCTTCCTCTTGACCATCCACATCCCATAGATAATCTAGCGGTGCTAGTGAAATAAGTGTTAACCAAGAAACCAAAATTAAAGGCGCAATCGTCCAAGCAATTTCTATTTTGACATTACCTCTTTCATGAGGAAAAACACCTGCTTTCAGAGCATCTTCGTGCTCGGGATCGCCATCAGCACGTCTAAAGTAAATTAAGTTGTAAATCATCCAGCCAGTAACTAAAATAGCTACAATTATTGACCAGATTGCCATCTGCCACACGACACCCAAGAGGCCTCCGCTGGTTCCTCCAAAGTCGTTCCAGATGGTTGGGTTTTCGAAAAATATCAAGTCATTAAGTAGTGACATTTTGTTTCCTCAAGATTACAGTATTTTCTGCATTTAAGATGGGTTTATAAAGATACAATACATCGCATTCTTAGCGATTATTTTAGTAGAAATCTATGTGTATTGCAGCGTCTATAATCACTATTGCAAAGAACAGATATAGGTAAAAATTTGAAAATTTAAACAAATTCCATGCATCATCTTCTTTTTTATTCTTTAATAGAATCCAAGAGAGGTAGCTAAAATATCCGGACATTATTAGTCCTCCAATTGTAAAAATCAGGCCTGTTTTTTCTACAAAAGCCATCACAAGACTAATTAATATCAGCGAGACAGAATATGCCATTATATGGTTTCTAGTAACATCTTCTCCTCTAACAACAGGCAACATAGGAATTCCAGCATTTCCATAATCTTTTCTTTTGGATAATGTCAAAGACCAAAAGTGCGCAGGTGTCCAAAAAAATATTATAATTAACAAAAACCAAGGAAAAGTAGATTCAAATTCGCCAGATGCTGCAGCCCAACCTATAACTGGCGGTGTAGCTCCTGCTAAACCTCCAATAACAATGTTTTGTGGAGTCCTACGTTTGAGAATCATGGTGTATATGCAGACGTAAAATAGTGCACTAAATGCAGTAATCATTCCTGCTTCTTTGTGAGCCCCTAAAGTTACGAGTAGTATGCCTATGATAGATACAGAAATTCCAAAGATTAAGGCGTGACTTGGTGAAATCTGACCTGCAGGTATGGGTCTTTCTTCCGTTCTTTTCATCAAAGCATCAAGATCTCTTTCGTACCACATATTAATGGCCATCGAACCGCCACTAGCTAATGATCCTCCAAGTAGAACCACAAGACAAGTCCATAGACTATCGGTGTAATCCCTACCTAAATCATAGCCTTCTTTCAAATCATAAGTTAAGATTCCACATATGGCTGTAGCTTGAAGAAGAAAGACAACCCTAGTTTTCATTAAGATTAAGTATATATTCAAAAGTGAGGGTCTTTCTGCGGTCAATCTTTTTCTCCGTTTCTATCATTTAAGGGGTGCATGAAAAAGGTTAAAGGTGGTTTCAGACAAGTTATTTCGGTTAAATTTATGCGCTAATTTTTTCGAAGGCAAATAGACAGTGATCATGTCCTGTGCCATGACAAACAAATTCTCGCACTTTCCAAACATTTCCTGTTATTTCTTTGAATACAGCTTCCATAATTCCTTCATCTAAAGCACACAGTGGTCTTCCTACATCAGGTACGCCTGTACAGTCGTAATTAGTTTCAATTTTAAGGACAAGGGGTTTTTTCTTTTGTATTTTTATAACTCCCATGTCATTCTTTTTCCAGAAAGCACCTAATTCTTTAACAATATCTTGTAAGTTCCCGTTAGTGGCCCCTAGTTTCGCAGTAACTTGAGGACCTATTGAGCGGCCCGTTTCTCGCAGCATTGAATCAAGTGATAATCCCCAGGATTCAACTACATATCTTAGAGATTTATTGATGTTTTCTTTGAGATTACCATCTTTTTTTATTCCATTTGCAGTTGAACGTTCAAGGTGCCCTTTTAATTCATTTACAGGTTCACCACCTTTAGCCACTAATTCTCCTGAAATTCGGTATATTTTTCTCCGGCTATCATATTCATCAATATTTGATCTTATTAGTCCAGCAGCTTCCAATTCAAGCATATGTCTAGCGGTCGTTGACTGCGAACGTTTTATTGAGAGCATGACTTCTTTTTGAGTTTTGTCCCCCTCAGATAATAGTCCTAGAATTAATCTTTTTATTGGACTGGAAACGGGCAAAAGGCCAGTTGTCGTCGAGTACAGATGGAAGTTGTTCACTCATTAAGCACCAGCACAAATCTATATATAGCTATCTATACATAATAACGTATCTATACGATACATACC